>NZ_JBRJHB010000002.1:0-242595 GCF_053628795.1 Psychroflexus sp. MBR-150 | reverse complement strand
CGGCAGTTCGATTCTGCTCCTCGCTACAATTTTTAAGCCCTGATATGTTTGGGGTTTTCTTGTTTTTGTGAGCGTCGGATTCATATACGCCCGAGGCGTACGGCAGTTCTCCCGACACTTCGGAACTGCTCCTCGCTACAATTTTTAAGCCCTGATATGTTTGGGGTTTTCTTGTTTTTGTGAGCGTCGGATTCATATACGCCCGAGGCGTACGGCAGTTCTCCCGACACTTCGGAACTGCTCCTCGCTACAACTTCACAGCCTAATGTTTACAAGGCTTTTTGACATTATAAAATAACGTGAGTTCGATATAAATTCCAATAAAATATATTCAGATAAAATACAGATATTTAATCATTTGTCATGTCGAAAGAGCGAAGCATGAGCGACGAGACATCTCAGTAGGATGAGATTTCTCCTCATTATTTGTTCGAAATGACAAAATTTGCTTACAAAATATGTGATCATCTGATTTACAGCTTTCAATAAATCTAACTCACATTAAAATACTCTCAAGATGTCTTGATGATGCTCAAAATTTGATTCTCAGGTTTTCAATGTTTTTATTTATATTTGTAATAAAATTTTGACATTATGAAAGCCTTTTTTAAACTCTCCATTTTATTATTGATTGTAAGTTGTAAATCTGAACCTAAAAGCGACAACAAAACTTCAGAACATCAACAAAAAACTGAAGCAAAAAAAGAAAGTCCTTTTAAAGTGATGCCAATAGAGCACGCTACTTTTGTGATGACTTGGGCTGATGAGGTGATTTATGCAGATCCCACTGGCGGAGCCGATGCTTTTAGAGATATGCCTAAGCCAAGTTTAGTCTTAATTACTGATATTCATCCAGACCATTTGAATATAGAAACTTTACAAAATATACCGCAAACTTATGATATAGTTGCACCTAAAGCGGTTTATGAAAAGATGCCAAAAGAATTACAAAATAAAACTAAAATACTTTCAAACGGTGAATCTTTTGATTTTCATGGTTTTAACATAAAAGGTATTCCAATGTATAATGTTACTGAAGGGCGTTTGAAGTTTCATACAAAAGGTCGTGGCAACGGTTATGTGCTTTCTAAAGATAATTATAAGGTATATATCAGTGGCGATACTGAAGGCATTCCAGAAATGAGAAGTCTAAAAGATATCGACCTTGCATTTATGTGTATGAATTTGCCATATACCATGTCTCCAGAAAAAGCTGCCGAAGCTGTGCTTTCTTTTCAGCCTAAAAAAGTTTTGCCTTATCATTACAGGGGTTTAAAAGATGATAAACCATACATTTATGATGTAGAAAAATTTAAAGAATTGGTTTTATCTCAGAACGATGCAATAGAAGTTAGTCTGTTAGATTGGTATCCTAATCAAACTAACTAAAAATTTGCTCTATAACTTCAAGTGACTTAGGCGATTTAAAATTTTCAATATGCAACTCATAATAATTAATTAGAAGTTTTAAAATATCTGAGCGTTGTTTTTTTGATAGTTGCAAATGTTGGTTATTGTTAAAGTCGTTTCTTATAAATTCAGAAAACAGATTTGAGAGTCCAAGATTTAATGTATAAGGACTTTCAAAATTTTGAAATAAGCCTTCGCTGAGGTTAAAATAAATTTCATCCTTATGAGTTGAAAGATGTGGATAAAAGCCTAAAAATGAAGAAAGTTTTAAAATAAAAGCAATATGAAAATTGGCGTATTTTGTTGTGTTTTCTAAATATAAAACACTCTCATTTATGAATTTATATAGTTTTACATTTTGTTCTTCTTCAACAATGACTGACTTTAGGATTTCAGATAAAAACATCACCAAAGATGATTTATAAACATTACTCTGTAACTCGTTGAGATGATGTGAGAGTTGAACTTCTTTAAAATATTCTAAATGACCTTTGTTGCGGTATTGCATTTCAATATCGATCAAGCTTAAAGGCTGAAACATAGAAGCTCTAAATTTTCCTTTTTTTGACTTCAAAACCCCTTTTACCATAAAGGTTACACTGCCTAAAGCCTTGGTATAACATTTTACAATTAAGTCAGAGTCACGATATTTTACGTTAGAAATAACAACAGCTTGGGTTTTGACAAACATTATCTGATAATCATAATTTTACTTACTTGATTTTCAATTTGATCTTCACCAGTAATAAGCACCATATAGACGCCTGAAGCCACTAAATGTTTACCAAAAGCACGTGTATCCCATTGAATACTTCCGCCAGAGACAAATTTTTCATACACCAAGTTACCCGTAACATCGGTGATTTTTACGTTGGCATTATCAGTAAGACCATCAATGGTAACAACACCAGAAAAACCAGGTTTTACTGGATTGGGAAACACCCTGACATTTTCTAGATTATCAACGCCGTCAGTTACTCTGCTCTGAAACGAAACCAAACCTCTATCAGTACCAAAAAAGACCTCGCCTGTTGCACCATTGATTTCAATGCTAATTACACTATTGGAAGGCAATGGCGAATTGTCTTGTGTAAATTGATTTAAAGTTTCTTGACCTGTAGAATTAACTTGAAATACGCCAGAATCTGCTGTGGCTATCCACATATTACTAGCACCATCGGCTTTAATGTCTGTGATGAATTGTTGAAACAACAACTCTTGAGGTACGCCGTCTTCTAAAAAAATAATAGGCGATACATTAAGTTGAGCATTTTCATCAAACATTGCTTGTGGATTGAAAGCCACACGTAGTCCTTCTGCTGTACCAATCCAAAGTCTATTGTTGTGGTCAAATTCCATAGCCGTTATGGCAGGATTAGGCTCAAACACCTCTGGTAGATCAACGCCCTCAACATCTCTAGCAATTTTACCGCTTAAACCTGTTGATGGCTGATAACCAAACAACCCAAATCTAAAAGTTGCTAAATAGACATTACCTTGATTATCTGTTGCAACTTTGCCAGAACTTGTGCCAAAAGGTTCAATAAAAGTGTCTGATAAATCTGCTATTTCAATTTGATTATTGCCTGTTAATCGTTTTAAAGGATTTTCTGTAATAGAATTACTCATATATAAATCGCCTTGGTTATTAAAAACCGAAGCTCCAATTCTTGTGTTACCTATTATAGGACCATTCCCTCCATCAGTATTTTCTAAATTTGAATTTGTTGGATCTAATCGGATTACAACTTCTTCGTTTTCTAAAATCAGTAAGCCATCTCTGTAACTCGATAAATAAACACGACTTGGATTATTGATATCTACAGTTGCATCACTTATCAGCCTAGTATTTCCGAGATCTTCAGTCGTTAAATTTGACCAATTTTCACCAGTAAAATGACTCACGCCTCGATTTTCTACTCTAAAAGGAACAAAAAAATGATTATAACCACCATAAACAACCCAAAGTTCATCTTGAAAACTGGTCAAGCTAAAAACAGAATTTAAAATTGGTCCATCTGGACTTACTCTTTGGAATGTGGTGGCGTTGATATCGTCCATGTGCAAAAGACCCAACTTAGCATCGCCAATAAATAAATTGTCATTTAAAATTCTAGCCGTATTAAAATTGGTATCTAATTCTATATCTTCAAATAAAGCATTGACAAGACCAATTTCATTAAGTTGAGCATTTAAAATGTGAACGGTATTTGGTGTCACAACAATGAGTTGGTTTTCATCTTGATTTAACTGCTTGACTTCATTAGGAAACTGCCTGATAAAGTTTAAATTATTATTTTCTATTTCAAATAAACTATTGTCAACTCTAACGGTAAGGAGTTGATTTTCAAAATTGATAATGCCACGCCAGTCGGACGAGCCTATGGTTTGCCAAACATCAAAGTCAACTAAATTTGGATCATCAACATTGGCAAATCGAACAGAACCGCCAAAAGTTGAAGCGTAAATAGTTGAGTTAAAAACTGCGGTTTGTGTTACATTGATTTGCTCTCCATTTTGACCTATAAAAAAAGAATCTCCAAATTCTAAATTGGCAAGATTATATTCTGCAATGCCAAATTCTGTTGAGATAAACACCTTATCTTCAAACTCTAAAAAATGATTAATGCGTTTGTTATCAGGAGCAATGGTTTGTTTATTCAAAATATCAACAATGGTAAACACTTGCCCATTGTTATCCATAACTACTTGCAATAGACCATTTTCATAGCCAATAATGCTTAAACCAAAAGCTTCAGAATAATGAATTGCACTGATTTCGCTACCTTCTAAGCCATTAACCGCATCCGTTTTAAGTTGAGTTTGAGAAATAGGATTGTATTCAAAAATAGCATTTTCTGCAGCTGCAACAATCCTGTCATTGCCTACTGAAATATCTCGGATATCTAAGTATGAAAAATAGCCCGTCCATTGATTAGAAAAATCTTGAGCCAACCCTAAATTGTAGATAAAAAGACAAAAAAATAGTTTTACAACTTTCATATAAATATAACTAAATCAGTCTAAGTTTTATTGTAGATATTAGACTGTAAATGTAATTATAAAATTATAAAACGGGTTTAAACTTAAATTGCAAAATATGTCTTTGTTTTATCATTTTTTTTAATTTAAAAGCCTAAAATAATTTTATATTTGTGTTTTATTAAAATAAGTCTAATTTTTTACCATATCCATAATTATGAAATCAAAAATTGAAGAATTTGTAAACTCAGTAGAACAAAAAAACCCAGGAGAAACAGAATTCTTGCAAGCTGTAAAAGAAGTTGCAGAAACAGTTATTCCTTTTATAGAGGAAAACCCACAATATCAAGACAAAATGCTTTTGGAGCGCATGGTAGAGCCTGAGCGTATCATCACCTTTAGAGTTACTTGGTTAGATGACGAAGGTCAAATACAAGTTAACCGAGGTTATCGCGTTCAATTTAACTCTGCTATTGGGCCATATAAAGGCGGATTAAGATTTCATCCTTCCGTAAATTTGAGTATTCTTAAATTTCTCGGATTTGAGCAAGTTTTTAAAAACAGCTTAACCACACTTCCACTTGGAGGCGGAAAAGGCGGTTCAGATTTTGATCCTAAAGGAAAATCAGATAACGAAGTGATGCGTTTTTGTCAAAGTTTTATGACAGAATTAGCCAAACATATTGGGAATGATACAGATGTTCCCGCTGGCGATATTGGCGTAGGTGCTCGAGAAATTGGCTATTTGTTTGGGCAATACAAACGCCTGCAAAATGAATTTACAGGTGTTTTGACTGGTAAAGGTCTGTCTTATGGCGGATCACTTATGAGACCAGAAGCTACAGGATTTGGTGTAGTTTACTATACTCAAAATATGTTGAAATATGTAAATGAAGGAATAAAAGGCAAGAAAATTGCAATTTCTGGTTCAGGAAATGTTGCCCAATATGCATATAAAAAAGCAATTCAGTTAGGAGCAATAGTTGTTACCTTGTCAGATTCATCTGGATTTGTATATTCATCAGAAGGATTTCACTCAAAAGAATTTGCCTATTTACAAAATCTAAAAAATGTTCGCCGAGGGAGAATTTATGAAATGGCAGATGAATTTGACCATGTTGAGTATTTTGAAGGAAAAAAACCTTGGGATATTGGTACAGAAATTGATATTGCAATGCCCTGTGCTACTCAAAATGAACTTGACCGTGACGATGCTTATAAACTAGTTAACAAACAAGTTAAAGTTGTTGCTGAAGGTGCCAATATGCCATGTACCTTAGATGCTATTAATCATTTTAAAAAGGAAAATGTGATTTTTTCACCAGGCAAAGCTTCTAATGCAGGCGGTGTAGCAACATCAGGTCTTGAAATGACGCAAAACTCTATGCGATACGGTTGGACTTCTGAAGAAGTTGACCAAAAGCTGAAAGACATTATGGAAAACATCCATGATGCTTGCATAAAATATGGCAAAACTGAAGATGGCAGTATAGATTATGTCAAAGGTGCTAACATTGCAGGTTTTGTGAAAGTTGCAGATGCAATGCTTGCTCAAGGTACAGTTTAAATTTACAATTCGCTAAAAATCAAAAAAGCTCGGTCATTTGCCGAGCTTTTTTTGCTTAAAATGTGACCGACGAAATAAGTAATTTAACGTGAGTTCGATATAAATTCCAATAAAATATATTCATATAAAATACAGATATTTAATCATTTGTCATGTCGATAGAGCGAAGCATGAGCGACGAGACATCTCTGTAGGATGAGATTTCTCCTCATTCTTCGTTCGAAATGATAAAATTTCCTTACAAAAATATGTAATCATCTGATTTACAGTTTTCAATAAATCGAACTCACGTTAATTTTAATACCAAGCTCCTTTAAAAAAAGATTTAGCTTCTCTCCTCGCCTATTCTGGTTAAAAAATTAAATTTGCAGCATGAAATTTAAAGACGAAATCAACAGGCGACGTACCTTTGGTATTGTGTCGCACCCAGATGCAGGAAAAACAACATTAACTGAAAAATTATTGTTATTTGGCGGTGCTATAAACGAAGCTGGCGCTGTAAAATCAAATAAAATCAAAAAAGGTGCGACGAGTGACTTTATGGAGATTGAACGCCAACGTGGTATTTCTGTTGCCACATCTGTCTTAGGATTTGAATATAAAAACAATAAAATCAACATCTTAGATACGCCAGGTCACAAAGATTTTGCAGAAGATACCTTTAGAACTTTAACGGCTGTAGATAGCGTTATAGTGGTGATAGATGTGGCAAAAGGCGTTGAAGAACAAACCGAAAAGTTGGTGAAAGTTTGTCGTATGCGCAACATCCCGATGATTGTGTTTATCAATAAACTCGACCGTGAAGGTAAAGATGCTTTTGAACTACTCGATGAAATAGAGCAAAAATTAGATTTGAAGGTGACGCCTTTGAGTTTCCCAATTGGAATGGGATATGATTTTAAAGGGATTTACAATATTTGGGAAAGCAATATCAATTTATTTACTGGCGACCCACGAAAAGATATTGAAGACACCATAGAAATCAATGATCTATCCAAACCAGATTTAGATGAATTGTTAGGCGAAACCGCCGCTAAGAATTTAAGAGATGAAGTGGAATTAGCTACAGGTGTTTACCCAGATTTTGATATTGATGCTTATAAAAAAGGAAACTTACAACCTGTATTTTTTGGGTCTGCTTTGAACAATTTTGGCGTGAGAGAGTTATTGGATTGTTTTATCACAATTGCACCTTCACCACGCTCAAAAATGAGTGATATACGAGAAGTGAAACCTGATGAAGATCAATTCACAGGATTTGTGTTTAAAATCCACGCCAATATGGATCCAAGACACCGAGACAGATTAGCGTTCGTAAAAGTCGTGTCTGGAAAATTTGAACGCAACAAACCTTACCTACACGTGAGACAAGGCAAAAATTTAAAATTTTCTAGTCCTAATGCTTTTTTTGCTGAGAAAAAACAAGTAGTAAATGAGATGTATCCTGGCGATATTGTCGGTCTTCACGACACGGGAAATTTTAAAATTGGTGATACACTAACAGAAGGTGAAAAATTGATGTATAAAGGGATACCAAACTTTTCGCCAGAGCATTTCAGATATATCAACAATGCTGACCCGATGAAATCAAAACAACTCAACAAAGGCATCAATCAATTGATGGATGAAGGAGTGGCTCAACTTTTTACTTTAGAAATGAACAACAGAAAAATAATAGGAACGGTTGGAGCTTTACAATACGAAGTGATTCAATATAGACTTGAACACGAATACGGTGCTAAATGTTCTTATGAAAATATCAACGTGCATAAAGCCTGTTGGATAGAGGTTGAGGATGAAAACAGCGAAGAGTTTAAAGAATTTACCCGAATAAAATCTAAATACCTCGCTAGAGACAAACGCAATCAGTTGGTGTTTTTAGCAGATTCTGCTTTTTCGTTACAAATGACGCAAGATAAATACAAGAGTTTAAAGTTTCATTTTACGAGTGAGTTCTAATAAAACATCCCTATCATCAACATTGACCACATAATTACCACAAATGGTCCAAGCAAACCAATAAAAATCCCACCAAATCTAAAATCTGATTGTTTGAGCATTCCTGTGCTAAAGGCAATAGCGTTTGGCGGTGTTGACACTGGAAGCAACAAAGCACAAGATGCAGAGAGCCCAATAATCATGGGTAAAGTTATAGCATTTGATACATCAATGCTCATAATTAAAGAAATAGCAATAGGTATAAATATGGTTGCTGTGGCTGTGTTACTCATAATATTTGAAAATGCAACTGTAAATAATCCAAATGCTATATATAGAATATAAATGTTAATATCTGAAGTTGGAATTAAACTCACAAAATACTGTGCCAAACCTTGTTCTTGAACAGCTAAACCAAGTGCTAAACCGCCAGCAACTAACATCAAAGTATCCCAAGGTAAAGCCCTGACTTCGTCTGACTCAATGATTGAAAACATCGTTAAAGCCATAATAGGAATACCAGAAACAACTGCCACAGGAATACCTGTAAAACCTGAAGTTAACCATAATATTAGTGTTCCTGCTAAAATTATTAAAGTTAATCGTTTGTGTAGCTTGGCGTGTTTTTGAGGAGGTGCGTCTTCTGCAGTATTAAATAAATTCTCAAGTTGGAGAGTCTTCGTTTGAATGGGGTTTTTTTTCAGTAAGGCATACCAAAACACTAAGATTAAAATTAAGGCTATTGGAATACCAAACAACATCCATTCTAAAAAAGAAATTCTGATACCAACACCTTCTAAAGCTCCAACAACAATGGCATTTGGTGCCGAACCTATGATGGTTCCCATACCGCCAACCGATGCTGCCGCAGGAATGCCTATGAGTAAATTTTTTGATAGTGCTGCTTTAGACCCTAAATTTTTTAATATTGGTGTAATTGTAGCAATCATCATAGCAGTTGTTGCGGTGTTACTCATCAACATTGACAAAACTGCAGTTAACATCATCAAGCCGAGAAGAATAACATTAGATTTATTTCCAAATTTTGGAATGGTTATTCTCAATAAATCTTTATCTAAACCTGTTTTTTTCATGGCTTCGGCAAGAAAAAATCCACCCAAAAACAGCCATATCACACTATCTGACCAAGTTTGAACATATTTTTTGACGTTTTCTGGTTCGTCTTTACCAAGGGTAAAAACCAAATAGCCAATAATTAAAATACCAACAGCAAAAGGCGGTATAGCTTCGGTAACCCAAAGTGCAATAGAAAGAAACAAAATAAAGAGTACATAATTCTGAGTATCATTAAATTGTGAATCGCTAACTAAATAAAAAAGCCCAAAAGCGATAAGAAAAGACAAAATAAAAAGTGTAAAATGACTATGCCAATTTACACGTTTGTTAATTTTTTTGAGAAATTGTCCAGCATAGTTTCTAGAATCTGACATTGACTTTAAATTGAATTACAAATGTAAAATATATTCAAGCTAACATTCTAATTTAGTTTAAACTTATTGTTAGTTATCGATTAAAAGCATTAAATAAAATTATTCTGTTATAATACTGTAAATCAAAACAGCATCATCAGAATCTTGACAAAGCAAAATCAACTCGTTATTTTTGCTATAAACGTCAGAAATAGATTTGCCATAAACAGGAAATCCATTTATCAAATTAGCCTTTTTATCAAAAACGTAAACCTTTTGTGCTTGCAAATCGGCTATAGCTACAAAATTGTTTTTTATGAAAGGGTTAGTATAAACACCATAAGGAAGTTCTGCTGATGCATCATTGATATAAAGTTGATTCTCTGACATGCTCGCCATTATTTCTGGATTTGCCACAAACTTAGGATTAATCCACTTCTTAGAACTGATACTCACATCTCCGTTTGGATTAATCTTAATGATTTGGCCCTTGTTTGACATAGAAACAAACTCCTTTTGATGTTCATACCATTCATTATGTGTAGGTTCAAAATTCTTATCAATCTGAACTCTATTCTTACCTGTTCGGCTTAAAATATGTAACTGCCCCGTTTCTTCTTGTGCTAAAATATAATCTTTTTTATCGATTCTAATGTGTTTCAAAGGCAAATCTAAAGGCGTTTTAGTTCTATTAAATTGAAAGCCTTTGACGCGTTTTCCTTGTTTATTAAACATTCTGATTCTATTGTCCATAATCACGACAAAACGATATCGCCCATTGTTATCGTAATCAAAAACAGAGAGACTTTGTGTAATCTTATTGTTAAAGTTAAGTGGAAATGGGTCAACTTCATTTCCATTTTTATCTAAAACATAAACTTTATGTTGAGTTGCAAAGGCGAGTTGTAAACGCGTATTTTTATAAATATCAATGGTTCTGATTTTACCAACTATTGGGCTGTCTAAAGGTTTTGACCAAATGAGATTACCTTTTGTATCCTTAAGGTGCAAAACGTTGTTAATATCCTGATAAACAATATCATACTGACCTGTTCTCCAGTTTTTAAAAAATTGCGGTGCATTCTGTATTGTTGACTCTAATTTTAGCCTCGCTAACTGTTTAACAGCTTTTTGATTATTGCCTAAATCAGTCTTTTTATGAATAATATTAAAGTAAGCAAAATCATCTTCAACTATAAGTTGTGTTACTGCAATTCCATAAGTTTTCCAGTTAAAAGCTTTAAAATCATTTTTATAAGATGGTTGAGCATATTGCTCAAAAAAGTTTTTTTGCTGACTTAAATTTGTAAACCACAAGATATGACTTTGGTCGGTGAGTGATTTTAAGTGATTTTTATAATTTTGTTGCAGAGACAATACGTTTTGATTATTAACCTGTATAATAATATCTTCTAATACATCAAGCCGATTTGAACCGACAATGATATCTTGAAAAACGACAAAGTTTTTAAGCTCGCCAAGTTTTATAAAATTTTGAAGTTCTGCATTTGTTTCAAGTTTATGATTTAGTTGATAGATTTGATAAGCACCAAATTTTTTTATAGGTAAAGCATCATCCTTGAGCATTTCATAAGTTTTACTAATATCATTTGACACCATTGCTACGCCCTTACCTAATGGCAGGTTAAATTGAGCTATTTCATTGATATCAAAAAAAACACTATCATTGATCGGTGTTTTTTTGACTAAATTTTCTTGATGTGTAAATGTTTTGTAATCTGATATTAAAAGACTTTTAGCACTTACAAAGTAACTTGGTATAACCTCAGCAACAAAAGATTTTTTTGGCTTTATTTCTCTAAAATTTGACCATAGATGGGATTTGTCTTGTGTTTTCAAAACAATTCCGCTAAAGAGTATTTGATTTTCATCTAAAATAAGATCGAACCCCATATAATCAGAGAGAGAAAGAAATTCTTTTGAAAACTCTTTTGTAAAAAAAAACTTAGAGACTTTTGAAAAAAATGTAGTGTTTATAACTACAGAAGGCGTATTCTCTGATAGCACATCGTATAGTTTTTTGATGTGTTGATTCGTTTTAATATTGTCTTTATAATTTCTAATAACATTTTCTATAATAATTTTTGAAGTGCTAAAAATGGTATTATCAGCTAACTGTGTCATAAAAAACTCTTGTTTATTTGTTTCAAAAGTTTTTATTTTAATTTGATTGTAGGTATAAGTTAATTTAGACTCTTTTTGGATACTTGAATTTTTAAAATCTTTAGTTATCAAGGTTTGTGCTAATTTGTTCTTACCTATAACATTATAGGTTAACAAAAACTCTTCAGGCATTTCAACTAAATCATGCCAATGCTGAAGCGACCAAAATTTAATGACTGAATTTTCTTTATGAGTTCTTAAAAAGTTTTGTTTATCAAGTTTTTCTAAATATTTTGAATAATCTTGGTGGCTCAAAATTAGTGCTGCATCAGGTGGTATGAAGTGTATAGATTCACTTTCTTCAATTTTATTTTGACTACATGATGCCAATATTAGCAGTAAGCTTAAAATTAAATATCGTTTCATAAGATGATTATGACATAATTTATTGAACTTCAAAATTTAATTTTAACTGGTCGGGCAATAGTTTAAAGCTTTGTCTATGATGAGATGTAACTCCATATGTTTGTATGGCTTCTCTGTGTTGCTTTGTTGGATATCCTTTATTTTGTTTCCAATGATATTTTGGGTTTTGTTGGTGTAATTTAAGCATAAATTCATCTCTAGATGTTTTAGCAAGAACAGAAGCTGCTGCAATATTAAGGTATTTTGCATCACCTTTAATTATGCATTCATGATTTATATTTTTGAAGTTTTTAAATCGATTTCCATCAACTAAAATAAATTCCGGTTGTGGACTTAATTGCTCTATGGCTTTGTGCATAGCTAAAATTGATGCATTTAAAATATTGATTTTGTCTATTTTATCAGGAAACACATGAGCGATTCCATAGGCAATAGCTTCTTTTTTGATAATAGATTTTAAACTTTCTCTTTTTTTTAAAGAAAGTTGCTTAGAGTCGTTGATTAAAGAATTAGAAAAATCTGCAGGTAAAATAACAGCTGCTGCGGTTACAGGTCCAGCTAAACAACCTCGTCCTGCTTCATCAGTGCCACACTCAAGCCTATCCGTTATTATTCTATGTTTTAGCATTTAACAAAATTAGGACTTTAAATAAAAAAAAACAGTAAATCAAAAAAGATTTACTGTTTTTAATATGAGAGAAAGAGATGTTATTTATTTTCTTTGTAACGCTTTGAAACTTCATCCCAATTTATGACGTTAAAAAAAGCTTCAATATAATCAGGTCTTCTGTTTTGATAATTGAGATAGTAAGCATGCTCCCATACATCAATACCAAGAATAGGAACACCAGCACAACCTATATTAGGCATCAGTGGGTTGTCTTGGTTAGGCGTAGAACACACTTCTACTCCACCTTTTTCATGAACGGTCAACCATGCCCAACCTGAGCCAAATTGTGTGGCTGCCGCTTTAGAAAACGCTTCTTTAAAATCATTAAAAGAACCAAATGATTTATTAATAGCTTCTAATAAATCTCCGCTGGGTTGACCTCCTCCGTTTGGCGACATAATTTTCCAATATAGTGAATGGTTGTAATATCCTCCACCATTATTTCTTATCGCTGAGTTTGAGAGGTCTAAATTTGACAAAATAAATTCAATTGATTTGTCATCATTTTCTGTGCCTTCAATGGCTGCATTTAATTTGTTCGTATAACCTGCGTGATGTTTACTATGATGAATTTCCATAGTTTTAGCATCAATATGAGGCTCAAGTGCATCATAAGCATAATCTAAATCTGGTAGTTTAAATGACATAATTAAAAATTTTTTGATTTATATCATCAAATTTAAATATTATCGCTCACAACTAAGATTTTATTTTGTTATAAAAAGCTTAAAAATACAAGTATAAATTTAAAAATTGCAAAAAACAGATAAATGATTTGATGATTTTATCAATATCATTATTTCAAAAACACCACTTCACCTTGAGATGTGCTACTATCACTTCCTATCAAAACATCAAAATGTTGGGGAATAAATCTAAAGGCATTTCCTGAATTGTTGTTTTTAAGCATAAAATCTATAGCCCGCTGATATGATAGCGTTTTGGTGTCAAAAACAATAAGACTGTCTTTGTAGTTTTGACTATCAATTTGTTTTGGTTCTAAAGTTTTGATATTCTTATTGTAATGGATCTTCAGTTTTTGATAGAGCTCTTTATTTTGACCGATGTAAAAAATGTTATTGTAATCGGGTTTGACATTTGCTTTTTTAAGCATATCAGATTTTTTGAATCGTTTGGCAATGATGAAAAAGATGGATAGAATACCTATCATCAATTTTGAATTGGAATAGTGTTTTGTAAAAAAAAACTTGACCGAATCAAAGAAACGTTTAAAATAAACATCATCTCGTAATGTGCTTTCTCCTTTAAAATGTATCAAACTTTCTTTACCTAAATAATAGTTTTGATATCCAGCTTTGGTGAATTGATAACACAAATCGATATCTTCACCATACATAAAATAGCGTTCGTCTAATCCTTCTAATCGCTCATAATCTTGTTTCCTAAAACACATAAAAGCGCCGACAAGCGTTGTGGTTTGTCCTTCTTCGCCTTCTGATAAATTGTTGTTATAATATTGTTTTGAGAAGCCTAACATCTTTAATGCCGCAACTTTTAAGGTCAATTTATTGATTTTACTTTCTGGCAAAAAATGTCCTGTGCCATCAATCAATCTGAGACCTAAAATTCCACAATTATCAAAGCTTTCGTGTTTTTTGATAGTTGCTTTTATAGATGTTTCTGAGATTACGGTATCAGGATTGATCAGAAAAATGTATTTGCCCTTAGCTTGATTGATGCCAATATTATTAGCTTTTGAAAAGCCATCGTTGTTGGGGTTTTGTATAAATTTTACTTGAGGAAAGTATTTTGAAACAAGTTCAGAAGTTTTATCGTTTGAAGCATTATCAACCACAATAATTTCGGCATCTAAATCTCTGATGGCTGAGTTTAAACTTTCTAAACAAAGCATTAAGTGATAAGGCACTTTGTAACTCACAATGATTACAGAGACTTTCAATTTTTAAGGTTTTAAAGTAGTTTCAAAAGGCTGCCTGTTGATGATACTTCTTCCAAGAGTGATTTCATCAGCAAATTCTAATTCGTCTCCTACTGATATACCACGAGCTATACTTGATGTTTTAACATTGTAATTTTGAATTTGTTTATAGATATAGAAGTTTGTGGTATCGCCTTCCATTGTTGAGCTTAGTGCAAAGATAATTTCGTCAATTTTACCGTCTTTTACTTTTTGGACTAAGCTGTCAATATTCAGGTTTTGAGGACCAATTCCATCCATCGGGCTGATTTTTCCGCCTAACACGTGATATAAGCCTTTGTATTGTTGTGTGTTTTCAATGGCCATCACATCTCTAATATCTTCTACAACGCAGACTATCTCATTTTGACGCTTTGAACTTTGACAGATTTCGCAAAGCTCAGAATCACTGATATTATGGCAATTTTTACAAAATTTAATTTCTGTTCTCAGTTTCACTAAAGCCTGAGCTAAGTCAACCGTTTGTTCTTCAGGTTGATTGAGCAAATGCAAAATTAAACGCAATGCCGAACGTTTTCCTATGCCAGGAAATCTCGACATCTCTTCGACGGCATTTTCTAAAAGTTTAGATGAATAGTCTATCATGAATTTTGTAAGCTATTTTCTGTTGTATTTAATGGGTTTGCCTTTTTCAGGTAAACTTTGCAATATAAATTCTCTTAAATCGTCATTGGCTTGTTTCAAATCTTCATTTCGCAAATACATCATATGACCGCTTTTGTAGGCTTTAAAATGAAATCGGTCTTGCATTCTTCCACTCGGATCAATATGCCACATCGTATATTTGGCATTGAAATAGGTTGTTGCTCCATCAAAATATCCAGATTGAATAAAGACTTGCAAACTTGGATTTTGAGCCATCGCCTGACGCAATCTTTCACCAGTATTGTTTTGGCTATTTTTTCTATCCCAAGGTCTTACTGGACCAAACATATAGTATTTTAAAGGCACATCAAATTTGAGTTCATTTTTGATGTAGTGATTGATGGCTGGCGTAAAAGCTTGTAACCAAGCGGTGAGTTCTGCATTGTAATCTGGTCTCGTTCCTGCAACTTGACGATCTATGCCAAGATAACGAGAATCTAAACGACCTAAGGTAAAGCCTTCATCTTTGAGTAACATTTTCCAAAAATTGCTATAACTAAAATCCAAATTATGTTCTATAAAAATATCTTTATCTATCCCAGAAAAATAGGCCATTTTTTCAGCCGCTTGATATAGGTCTTGTTGACTTTTAAAACCACCCTTATATAAAAGCGGAATAAGTTCATTCATTGTAAATTGTTCCGACAATTTTAAGGCTTCTTCAAGAGATTTTTGTTGAAGTTCAGCAGGCAATTGTTTATGATACCAAGCTACAGCAGTAAAATAAGGTAAGCGATTTGCAATTTCAAGTATGCCATTTCTGAAGTTACCCAATTCCGTAGGCGAAACTAAAATCACACCGTTGATATACATCCATTGTCTGTCTTGGAGCTCATCAGCAAGTCCCGAAACCCGAACTGTGCCATAACTTTCACCAATTAAATATTTTGGAGACAGCCATCTGTTGTGTTTTTGGACAAATGCATTCATCCACTCTGATAGATATTTGATATCGGCTTGAACTCCAAAAAATTCATCTCTATTAAATTTTCCATTTTCATCTTTGATAGGTCGTGAATAGCCTGTATTGACTGGGTTGATATACACAATATCAGCAATATCTAAAATGCTATTTGGATTGGTTTTAACCCCGTAAGGTTGAACAGGAAAACCTTCATCGCTTATTTTTAAAACTCTCGGTCCTGTATAAGCCAAATGCATCCATACTGAAGCTGAGCCTGGACCACCGTTAAAAGAAAACAACAAAGGTCTATTTTCGATATTGTTTACATCAGAACGTTTGTAGTAGGCATAAAACAAATCAGCCTTGGCTTTGCCATCACTGTTGTGGTAAACTTGCATTCCCGTTTCTGTGGTATAATTGATACTTTGACCTTTAATATTGACTTTGTGTGAAGTAACAACTGGCTCAGTTTTTGGAATTTGAAGATCTTGTGCATTAAGGTTAAATGCAAATATTGATATCATTAAAAGCGAAAGAAAAGAATAGATAAAATATTTAGACTTCATAAATTCAAATTAAAATTGGTCTAAAATACTATTTTTATAAGAGATTTTGACTAAAATAAAATTAAAAGTTAAAGTGCAGAAACTATTGGCTTTAAACCGTTAGAGATATAGGTTTGCGTTGTATTGGCTTCATCGACGTAAATCAAAAGAGCATTAATCTGTTGTTTTTCAATGATTTGTTTTGCTTTATCAAAACCCATAGCCATAAAAGCAGTAGCATAAGCATCGGCAGTCATGCAATTACTGGCTACGACAGAAGCACTTAAAACATTAGATTTTTTGGCTAATCCTGTTTTAGGGTTTATAGTGTGAACAAACTTTTGCCCTGTAAGAGAATCCGTTTTGAATTTTCTATAATTACCAGATGTGGCTAAAGCTCTATTTTCTATTATAACGGCGTAAGACAACTCTCTATTTGTATTGTTTTCTATTGGTGTTTCAATTCCAAAATTCCATATTTTATCATGGTCGTGATCTTGACCATAAGCAACAATTTCTCCACCTATTTCCACAAAAAAATCATCGATGTTTTTACTTTTTAAAAAATCAGCTAAAACATCAACAGTATAACCCTTGGCTATGGCATTAAAATCCAAATAAAAAGAAGGTAAATGAGTTTGTAATGTGTTATTCTTTAATAAAAACTTATCAAATCCTACAAAATTCATTAAGGAATCAATAGTTTTTTCAGTCAATTGTATATCGTAAGTTTCTGGACCAAACCCGTATGCATTAACCATCAAACCAATACTAGGGTCAAAATAGCCTTCGGTTTTTTTATAAATAAGTTTAGATGCTTTGAAAACATTTTTAAAATGATTATCGACCTTAATATTTTTACCGTGATTGAGCTTTGAAATATCTGAATCAGGTATATAAGTGCTTAAAGAATGATTAATAACATTGAAAATAGAATCAAATTGCGGTTTAAAATTTTGCTTGGTTTCAGAAAAATAATTAACAGAATAAGTTGTTCCCAAGGCATTACCTTTCAGTTCATATTTTTTTGGGCTACAAGAAAAAATCAGTAAAACTGTGATGAAACAAATAATATAAAACGCAAAATTTTTCATCAGTTACTCAATTTTAATCATACCATTGTAATTAACCACATAATCGTCTGTTTTAGTCAATGGACGTTCATAGTCTGAACGATTGGCAAGACCGACGCCAGCAAAAAAAGTCAGTGCATTAAATTTATCGGCGTGGTTTTTCATTTTGGTCATCAACTTATCGTCATAAACCCTTGGGTTGTCTGGGTAGCTAATTGCTCGAACAACAACAAAATGCAGTTTTTTGTTTTTAAGAGCCACAAATTGTGGATTTTTTTTAAGCTTACTGTTTACGGCTAAAAACTCATAGCCCTGATCTTCGAGATCTTTGCCAACAATATTCATGGCTAAATTGTGAAGTTCTTGTTTGCTAAGCTCTGCCATACCGATAAAAAAACCCGAGTTATTGACTCGGGTTGTATTAATTATAAATAGATTTTATCCACCGAAGTCATCAAATCTGATGTTTTCATCTGGGATACCAAAATCTTCACCCATTTTTTGAACCGCTTGGTTCATCAATGGTGGACCACAAAAATATAATTCAATCTCTTCTGGTTCGTCGTGTTTGCTTAAATAATTATCGATTACACATTGGTGGATAAACCCGACAAAACCATCACCTTCTTCATCGTCAATATCTTTTTTTACTTTCCAGTTATCTTCTTCTAAGGGCTCAGAAAGTGCCATATAAAATTTGAAATTAGGAAAATCTTTTTCTAAAGCTTTAAAGTGTTCCACATAAAATAATTCACGTTTAGAACGACCGCCATACCAATAGGTAACTTTACGATTAGTTTTTAAAGTTCTGAACAGGTGATACAAGTGCGAACGCATTGGTGCCATTCCAGCACCACCGCCAACGTAAAGCATTTCTGCTTCACTTTCATTGATAAAAAATTCGCCGTAAGGTCCAGAAATCACACATTTATCGCCTTTTTTTAGACTGAAGATATAAGAAGATGCTATACCTGGATTCACATTCATCCAATCGCCTTTATCTCTATCAAATGGTGGCGTAGCGATACGCACATTCAACATAATTCTTCGTCCTTCAGCTGGATATGAAGCCATAGAATAAGCACGTTCTACAGTTTCATTGTTTTTCATCACTAAAGGCCAAAGTTTAAAGTTATCCCATTCCTTTTGGAATTTGTCAGGCTGACCTGGATGCTCTTCTGGATGGGCTTCAATGTCGATATTTTCAAACTTCACTTCGCAAGGTGGTACTTCAATTTGAATATATCCACCAGCTTTATAATCCATATCTTCAGGAATTTCTACTACAAATTCTTTAATAAATGAAGCGACATTGTAATTAGAAACCACAGTTGCTTCCCATTTTTTAATTCCAAAAACTTCTTCTGGAACTTCAATTTTCATATCCTGTTTCACCTTGACTTGGCATGCTAAACGCCAACCTTCTGCTATTTCTCTTTTGGTAAAATTAGGTTCTTCTGTAGGCAATATTGCACCGCCACCTTCTTTAACAATACATTTACACTGAATACAAGTTCCGCCACCACCACAAGCAGATGGTAAAAACAATTTGTTTTCGCCAAGTGTGGACAACAGCGTTGAACCTGAACTGACTTCCATATCTTTTTCGTCATTAACATTAATTGTTACGGGTCCTGAAGGTGATAATTTGGCTTTGGCGGTTAATAGCACCATAACCAAAAGTATTATCAAGACTAAAAAAACAATTACACTCGCTAAAATAACATCCATAATACCTTTTGTTTATTCGTTTTTAGTTTTATTTAAAGTAACTTCGACAGTCTTGCTATCAGGTTTATTTTTTTCTATTTGTATAGTAGATGCTGTGGTTTTTTCTTTTGTATCTTCATTTCCTTCTAATTTTATACCCATAAAACTCATAAAACCGATAGCCATTAAGCCAGTAATAATAAAAGTAATTCCTAAGCCTTTAAGCGGAGCAGGCACATTGGAATAAGCAATTTTTTCTCTTATTGCCGCAATAGCTAAAATAGCGAGAAACCAACCTATTCCACTTCCACCACCATAAACGATTGCTTCTGTTATGCCAGTAAAATCTTTTTGTTGCATAAATAATGAGCCACCAAGAATAGAGCAGTTTACGGCAATCAATGGTAAAAATATACCAAGCGAACCATATAATGCGGGTGAAAACTTTTCTACAACCATCTCAACCAATTGAACCATAGAAGCGATTACAGCGATAAACATAATATAGCTTAAGAAGCTTAAATCGATATTAGCGTAATCTTCACTGAGCCATCTTAAAGCTCCTGGTTGTAATAAATAAGTGTCTATCAAATAGTTGAGTGGCACTGTGATAAGCAATACAAATATGACAGCTGCACCAAGACCAACAGCGGTTTTTACGGTTTTAGAAACGGCTAAATAAGAGCACATTCCTAAAAAATAAGCAAATATCATATTTTCTATAAAAATGCTTTTTACGAATAAATTCAATAAATCCATATGATTTAAATTATAAAATTTTTATTAACTTTCTTCAATAAGTTTGCGGTTGCGAGAGCGTTGATACCAAATCACAAGACCGACTATAATAAGTGCCATTGGCGATAATAGAAAAAATCCATTATTTTCATAACCTAAGGCATAAAGTCCAGTTGAATCGGCTAAAGTCAAACCTTTATGACCTAATATTTCGTAGCCTAATAGTTTGCCTGAGCCTAATAATTCTCTAAAAAAGGCAACTATAATTAAAATTATACCGTAGCCAGCTCCATTTCCAATTCCATCTAAAAATGATTTCCACGGCTTATTACCTAAGGCAAAGGCTTCTAAGCGACCCATAATGATACAGTTGGTTATAATTAATCCAATAAAAATGGAAAGCTGTTTGCTGACATCGTATAAAAAAGCTTTTAATACTTGGTCAACCACTATAACCAACGAAGCAACCACGACTAATTGTACGATAATACGGATACGATTAGGAATTAAATTTCGCAATAATGAAATCACAACATTCCCCATAGCCGTTACAAAAATAACTGCCAAAGACATCACTATTGCTGGTCTGAGTTGGACTGTAATTGCCAAAGCAGAGCAAATTCCAAGTACTTGGACGGTTATAGGATTATCATCGTTTAATGGATCTGTGAGTAATTTTCTATTAGCTCTTGATAAAAAAGCTTCTTTTTCTTCAGACTTCGATAAAAAGAGAATCATTTCCTCTTTTTTCTTTTCTTCTTTCGTTTTTATTTCTTTTTTCTGTTCACTCATAATTTATTGTATTGCGAGTTTAGAATTTTTTAATTTTTCAAAGAAAGGTTTGTATTTAGCCAATCTTTCTTTCATCATATTTGTCACACCATTGCCTGTCATTGTAGCACCTGATATGGCATTCACTTGATGGTCTGTTTTGTCGTTTCCTCCACTGTAACCTTTTGTAACTTCAACGCCAACAATGTTATTGCCATCATAGATCTTTTCATCTTTAAATCTTTCTTGAAACCAATCTGTGGTGATTTCTGCACCAAGACCAGCGGTTTCTCCTTTGTGGTCAAAAATAATTCCCTCAATAGTATTCAAGTCATCCTTTAAAGCAACATAGCCCCAAATAGCATCCCAAAGACCCGAGCCTCGTAGTGGAATAACAAAAAAAGTTTGACCATTAAATTCTGCTTCATATAAAGGAAAAATTTGTTCTTCAACAGGTTTTTTAATTTCTGTTGCCAAATTGATATTAAAAGCGTTTACACTTTCAACGGTTTCACCTTTGTAGTTTAGGGCATATTGATTTTTAATAAATTCATCAAATTTTTCTGAAGCCAACTCTCTTGTTAGTTCTACTTTTTTTCCATCGACTTCTATACTATCACCAACAAAGGTATTTAAAATGTTTTGCATTTTTTCTTGTCTTACATTTTTGCTTTGCTGAGGTTTTAAACTTGTCGCCAAAAAGGATAAAACAACAGCTACTACGATAACCATCGAAATAGAAAAAATGAAAGTATAAGTATTACTATTTCTATCCATTTTATGAGGTTTTTGCGGTTTGTAATTTTAAGCGTTTTTGTCTTCGCTTGATATTGCCTTGAATAACGTAATGATCTATTGTTGGAGCAAATACGTTCATTAATAATATAGCCAACATAACGCCTTCTGGATATGCGGGATTAAATATTCTGATCATAACGCCTAAGAATCCAATTAAAAATCCATATATCCATTTCCCTTTTAAGGTCTGTGCTGCACTTACAGGATCTGTTGCCATAAACACCACACCAAAAGCTAATCCACCAACAATAAGGTGATTATACCAAGGGAAATTCATCAAATCATTATTTGTAAAAACCGAGCTTCCAAGGGCATTAAAGATAAGTGCCATAACTGCTGCACCAATAAATCCACTTAAGATAATACGCCAACTGCCTATTTTGGTTAAGATCAAAATCAAAGCTCCAACTAAAATAAATAAGGTTGAAGTTTCAGAAATAGAGCCTGGTATAAATCCTGAAAACATATCTGCACTATTGTAAGCTACTTCTTTGCCCGCGGCTAAAGTTCCTAAAATGGTTTCGCCTGAAATGCCACTGACTTCTGTAGCTCCACTTACCCAAACTTTGTCTCCTGACATATAGGTTGGATAGGCAAAAAAGGCGAAGGCTCTTGCTGTTAAAGCTGGATTAAGAATATTCATACCCGTTCC
This sequence comes from Psychroflexus sp. MBR-150, assembly GCF_053628795.1. Taxonomy (NCBI): domain Bacteria; kingdom Pseudomonadati; phylum Bacteroidota; class Flavobacteriia; order Flavobacteriales; family Flavobacteriaceae; genus Psychroflexus; species Psychroflexus sp. MBR-150. The sequence continues at coordinate 220,252 of NZ_JBRJHB010000002.1, read as the reverse complement.
TCCAAAAGCTTCTTTACCGATTAATACTGCAAAGGCAACCGACAAAGCAACTATCCACAACGGGATATCTACAGGCATAATCATAGGAATTAAAAGTCCCGTAACCAAGTAGCCTTCATTTACTTCGTGTCCGCGTTTTACGGCAAAGCCAAACTCAATACCAAGTCCAACAACATAAGACACAATAATCATTGGCACAATTTTGATAGCACCGTGCAAGAAAGCATCCATAAATGTGTATTCAACATCTAATTGCTTGAAATGCTGATAACCTGTGTTCCATATTCCAAAAATCAAAGCTGGAATTAGAGCAATAACTACAGTTATCATTGTTCTTTTTAAATCAACAGCATCGCGTATGTGTGCACCTTTTTTTGTAGTATGATTAGGCACAAACAAAAAAGTATCAAGTGCGTTTACAGCTGGTGCAAATTTTTCATACTTTTCACCAGGCTGAAAAGGTTTTTTAATTTCGTCTATTTTTTTTCTAATCCAATTCATCGTAAATTTTATTTTTAGCCTACTTCTGTTAGCATTAAATCTAATCCTTGTCTGATGACTTCTTGAGCTTCTACTTTAGAAGTGTTCACATAATCGACCAAAGCAAAATCTTCAGGAACTACTTCATATATTCCGAGGTTTTCCATTTTATCTATATCACCCGTCATACACGCTTTTAATAATTGCATCGGCATAATATCCATCGGCATAACTTTTTCCATTTCACCTGTAACTACAAGTGCTCTTTCTTCGCCGTTTAGATTAGTATCAACCACATACTCTTTATGACCTGATAATCTTGAAAGCGAAGTATTAGACATTGAAGGAATATAATTGTCTTTAAAAGGTAACCACCCAAACATTCTGTAGTGATTTCCTTCAGGAATTAAAGTGATTTCATTAGCAAAAAAATTGATATGATCACCATTTTCAGCTTTATCTCCTGTAAATACATCTCCAGAAATAATTCTGGTTTTGTTGGTATCGACTTCTTCAATGATTGAATTGATTTCAGCACCGATAAGAGTTGTAAAATATTGTCTATCAACAGCATCACTACCACAAACCGCAATGGTTCGCTCGGCATTAAATTTACCTGTTGACAACAATTCGCCTATAATAGCGACATCTTCAGGTCTAATGGTCCAAACTTTTTCACCTTTGTTGATAGGATTTGTTTTTTGGATTTGAACCCCAACATTGCCTGCTGGATGCGGACCAGAAACTCTGATAAGCTCAACGTTTTCAGTATCGTGCAAAAAGCTTTTAGCATTTCTATCAACACCGAGATAAACTTTGCCATCTGTCAATTTTGTCAAGGCATTTATTCCGTTTTGAAAATGCTCTTTTTTGTCTTTCAGTATAAATTCAAAATCAGCACCAAGCGGTGTTGTGTTAAAGGCTGAAATATAAATAGCTTTGGGTGTATCATCAGCATTTGCTGGAATGTCGTATGGCCTTTGTTTGAAAAATGCACCACATCCTGCTTCAAAAATATGATTTTTCAATTTATCAGCATCAGTTTTTAAAGGGTCAAGTTTGTCGTGACTAACATATTCAAATTCGTCGTCAGCTTCAATAATCACTCTCAAAATACGACGTCTCGCACCACGTTCTATGGTCTTTAGTTTACCACTTACGGGTGAAACAACTTTTGTTTTTTCATTGTATTTAGAATAAAACAAAGCTTCGCCTGCCTTAATTGGCGTGCCTTCTTTTTTAATTAACATTTTTGGCACAAGACCGTGAAAATTGTCAGGAATTAAGGCGTAAGTTTTAGATTTGAGTGCAGGTGATTTTATCTTTTCAGCTTCACCTTTAAGTCGCAATTTTAAACCGCGTTTAACTTTAATATCAATAGCCATATTTAAAGCGTGTTTTTTCGGGATACAAACTTAATAATTAAAACTTCATTTAGGTCTTAAACAAATGTTGATATTAACTTATTTATAATTATTCTAAATAATATATGCTTTAAAAACTAATTATTATTATAAATTTGTGAATCAATCATTTAATATGAAAAGTATTTTCGTCTCATTTATTATTTTATTATCCAATTATTTTTATGCTCAAGAATATGAAGTTTTGCCACCAGAATATATTAAAACCATTCAATTTACTGGACAAGCTGATTTGACTGGCACACCTGTGATTTCACTTAACGATAATCTCAATTTAAGTTTTGACGATATCAGAGCTGACGTTGCAGATTTCTATTACAAAATTGAGCATTACAATTACAACTGGACGCCCTCAAAGTTGGCTAAAAACGAATATATTGAAGGCTTTGACAACATTAGAATTTTTGATTTTAAAAACTCATTAACAACACTTCAACCTTACACGCACTACGAATTGCAGATCCCAAACAAAAACACCAGACGATTGAAAGTTTCTGGAAATTATATGTTGAAGATTTTTAACAGCAACAGGCAGTTGGTGTTTTCAAGAAAATTTATGGTCTATAATCGCCAAGTTGACGTGCAAGCTCAAGTAAGACGTTCGCGGGACTTAAAAGAAATTGGCAAAAAACAATTGTTGCAATACAGCGTAGGTCGTGATGGTTTTATTTTTAAAAATCCTGAACAAACTGTCAATACGGTACTGGTTCAAAACAATGATTTCAAATCTGCAATTTACGACATCAAACCACAATTTACTTCTGGCAATACTTTGGTGTTTAATTATCCTAATAAGACTGCTTTTTGGGGTGGAAATGAATTTTTATATTTCGACAATCGCGACATCAGAGTTTCGACTATTAACATTCAGCGGGTTGAATTGTTTGATTTATATCATACCTATTTGGATACCGATAGAGTCAGACAAGGACGAGAATATGTTTACAACCCCGATATCAATGGCAGTTTTAAAATCAATACCGTTCAAGGTCAAGATGTCAATAGAGAGTCAGAATATGCCGTGGTGCATTTTAGTTTAGATTGCCCTAAAGATTTAAATGGTGGCGAATTGCATGTTTACGGTCGTTTTAACAACTATAGTTTAACAGACGAAACTCATCTGGATTATAACGAAAAAACAGGTCTATTTGAAACTCAAATCTTGCTCAAACAAGGTTTTTATAACTACAAATATGTTTATCTTTCTGCTGACGGCGAGTTTGATGACCATTTTGTCAGCGGAAGTTATGACATCACAGAAAACGACTACGTTATATTGGTTTATTACCGAGATGTTGGAGCTCGTTTTGATGCACTTATCGGCGTTGGTTCGGCAAATAGTCGAAATATCATCAATTAAATGTGAGACGCCTTTAATTGCCCATCCTTATACATTTCACTACTTTTGCTAAAATTTTTTTTAAACTGCTATGATACAATCTATGACAGGCTATGGAAAAGCCACTGCTGTTTTAAATAACAAACATATTGATATTGAAATCCGAACGCTTAACAGCAAAAACATAGATATCAATTTTAAAATCCCATCAGAATTTAGAAGTTTTGAATTAGAATGGCGTAAAACCGTTGCTCAAAATTTAAAACGCGGTAAAGTTGATATACAATTTAATATAGAAAATAGCGAGCAAAGTCAAAGTGTAAAATTTAACAAAACTCTTATCAAATCTTATATCAAAAATTTACAAGACGTCATTCCTATAAGAGATAGAACGGACAATGCTAAATTGCTTGAAATTGCAATGACTTTGCCCGAAGCTACACAATCTGAAGCTAATGAATTGACCGAAGATGATCAAGCCAAACTCGATTCAGCCTTAAATGAAGCCTTAAAACAAGTCGTGTCTTTCAGAAATCAAGAAGGCCAAAATTTACTCAAAGATTTCAAAGCTAACCTCAGTCAAATTGAGCAACATTTAAACCGCATCAGCGAGATAGATCAAAATCGAGTTGACAGAGTCAAAACAAAATTAAAATCAACTTTGGAAGAGCTCAGCGTTGACTATGACAAAAACCGATTTGAACAAGAATTGATATATTACATCGAAAAGTTTGATATTTCAGAAGAAAAAATCCGATTAAAAAGTCATATCGAATATTTTGAAGACACGCTAAATTTACCCGAATCTAATGGAAAAAAATTGAATTTCATCTCACAAGAAATGGGACGAGAAATCAATACCATTGGCAGCAAAGCCAACGATGCTGATATCCAAAATTTGGTAGTAGAAATGAAAGATCAGCTTGAAAAAATTAAAGAACAAATGCTTAATATTTTATAATGACGGCTTCAAAAACAGGAAAACTCATAGTCTTTTCGGCACCATCTGGCTCTGGCAAAACCACCATTGTCAAACATCTTTTATCAAAGGAAGATTTGAATCTTGAATTTTCAGTTTCAGCAACTTCAAGAGCACCTCGTGATTATGAAATTGATGGCAAAGACTATTATTTTATGTCTTTAAAAGAGTTTAAACAACACATCAAAAACGATGATTTTTTAGAATGGGAAGAAGTCTATCGCGACAATTTTTACGGCACTTTAAAAAGCGAAGTGCAACGCATTTGGAATAAAGGTAAACATGTTATTTTTGATATTGATGTGGTTGGCGGACTCGACATCAAAAACATTTATCCTGAACAAACATTGGCTGTTTTTGTCAAACCACCAAGTGTAGAAGAACTTAAAATTAGACTTAAAAAACGTCAAACCGAATCTGATGAGCGCATCAATATGCGGGTTGCCAAAGCTTCAATTGAAATGGCAACCGCTCCGCAGTTTGACAAAATCTTAATCAATAATGATTTAAACGCCGCTCTCGAAGACGCTTATCAACTGGTTAAAAACTTTATAGATGAAAAAAAGTAAGCACATCGGTTTATTTTTTGGTACTTTTAATCCGATCCATATTGGTCATCTAATTATGGCTAATCATATTGCAGAGTTTAGCTCAGTGGATGAAGTCTGGTTTGTAATCACACCACAAAGTCCTTTCAAACAAAAAGAATCTTTACTTGATAATCATCATCGCTACGAATTAGTCTATCGAGCCACCGAAGAATATCCAAAACTCAAAGCCAGCAAAATTGAGTTTGATATGCCACAACCCAATTACACCTCTAAAACCTTAGAAAGGTTATTGGAAAAATATCCCAATTATCAATTTCATCTTATAATGGGCGAAGACAATTTGGCAAGTTTTAAAAAGTGGAAAAATTACGATTATATTCTTGAGCATCATCATATCATTGTGTGTCCTCGAATTCATCATAAAAATGTACCTTCAGAACTTCAAAACCACGCTAAAGTCCAATTTGTTGACGTGCCTATTATAGAAATATCAGCCAGTTTTATCAGAAAAGCCATTTCAAAACAACAAAACATCAAACCCTTACTACCAGAAAAAGTTTGGGCTTATATCGATGAAATGAATTTTTATCGGTAGGCAACTATTCATCTTACTATAATTTTAAATTTGTAAATTGCGTTTTTAAAATATACAAAATGGGAAGTTTAGCTATTTCAAATAAAATTTTAGATAAATATTACGGTTATCTTAAAAACTTAGATGTGAATTCGAAAAAAAAAATTAATCAAAAAGTTAACAAACTCATTAGAAGTTAAATCCGAAAAAGAATTTGATGTAGAATCTCTTTACGGGGCTTGGGTTGATGATAAAAGTTCAGACGAAATAATAACTGAAATTAAAAACTCAAGGGTGGAAAAAACAATTATTTCAAATTTATAATGAAGTATTTAATCGATACTAATATTTGTATTCACTACTTCCGTGGTAAGTTCAATCTAAATGATAAATTCAAAAAAGTTACACTTGCCAATTGTGCAATTTCAGAAATCACACTTGCTGAATTGATTTTTGGTGCAGAAAATAGCCTTGATAAAAACAAAAATCACAAAATTATCGATAAGTTTTCAGAGCAAGTTAAAGTGCTTCCGATTTTTGACGCCTTAAAAATATATACAAAAGAGAAAGTAAGATTGAGAGAAAAGGATAAATGATTAGCGATTTTGATTTACTAATTGGTTCAACAGCAATTGCAAACGATTTGATAATGGTACCGAAAATTTAAAAGAATTTGAGAGAATAAAAGAGATAGAAATTGAGAATTGGGTAAAACGATAAGCTTTTTTTGTTTTGAAATTTTACAAAAAATTTTGAAAAATAATTTTATCAAATGACAAAAAACCTAAGCATCGGCATCATTGGTAGTGGCAGTTGGGCAACGGCTCTATCTAAAATGCTTTGTGAAAATGTGGACAGTATCAATTGGTATATCAGAAATGCTGATGCCATAGAATACATCACCAAAAATCACCACAACAAAGAATATTTGAGCTCTGTTACTTTTAACACTGACCAACTCAATATGAGCGACGATATCAACACTGTGGTAAGTCAATCTGATGTCTTAATCATCGCTATACCATCAGCATTTTTAAAATCAGCTTTAGACCAAATCACGGTTTCTCTTAAAGACAAAATCATTTTTAATGCCGTCAAAGGCATCATTCCTGAAAACCGAAAACTCGTCGGCGAGCATTTTCACGACAATATGGGCATAGATTTTAAACAAATCGGCGTCATCACAGGACCATGTCACGCAGAAGAAGTTGCTCTTGAACGCTTGTCTTATCTTACCATTGCTTGTGATGATTTAGAAAAAGCCAAAATGATGAGCAGTAAACTCAGTTGCGATTACATCAAATGCTCTATCAGCAAAGACATTATCGGCACTGAATATGCTGCCGTTTTAAAAAACATCTATGCCATTGCAGCAGGCATTGCCCACGGACTCGGTTATGGCGATAATTTTCAAAGCGTATTGATGAGCAATGCTATTCGCGAAATGAAACGCTTTATCAATAAACGTTACAAAATGAAACGCAACATCAACGACTCGGCTTATCTCGGAGATTTGTTGGTAACAGGCTATTCCAATTTTAGCAGAAACCGTTATTTTGGAAATATGATTGGAAAAGGCTACACCGTAAAATCAGCCATGATGGAAATGACTATGATTGCTGAAGGCTACTACGCCACTGAAAGTGCTTATCTATTGAGTAAACAAGACGGCAAAAAGAAAGCCAAAACGCCAATCATTAATGCCGTTTACAAAGTCATTTATAAACACAAAGATCCAAAATCAGTGTTTGAAAAGTTAACCTACAAACTCAATTAATTCGCGGTTTTTAAAAACCTAAACCAGCGTTAAATTCTACTAATTAAGCCGTGAAATAGATTTTAAATTCTATTTTCGCCGTCTCAATATTTTTATATGAAAAATACTCAAGTTCGCTTTAATACTAAAGATTCAAGAGATTTTATACGAACGCTCAACAAGCGGGTTAACCACTACTTTAAAGACAATGACATCAAAAAAACAGGCAATTGGAAATTGCATTTGAAAACTGCTGTTATGTTTTCATTATTGCTTGCTCCTTATTTTTTAATTTTAACTTTAGATATACATGATCTTTGGAAATTAGCCTTAACCATACTTATAGGCGTTGGAATGGCTGGTGTTGGTATGAATGTAATGCACGACGGAAATCACGGCACCTATTCTACAAAAACGTGGATCAACAAATTTATGGGCAGTAGCATTTATATTTTAGCAGGCAATGTTTATAATTGGCAAGTTCAACATAATGTTTTACACCATACTTATACCAATATTCAAGGTCACGACGAAGACTTAGATGCAGGTCGTATTTTGAGATTTTCAAAACATACCAAATGGCGAAAATTTCATAAATTTCAACATTACTATTCCATTTTCTTGTATGGGTTATTAACGTTTAATTGGGCTTTGACAACAGATTATATACAAACCAAACGCTATTTAAAACAAAAACTTTATTACGGCAAGCTACCAAAACCTTCAAAACAATGGATCATTTTAGCTGTCACAAAATTAATCTATTTTAGCATTTGGATTGTTTTACCGATTGCTCTTACCAGTTTAACTTGGTGGGAAGTTGCTATAGGCTTTTTTGTGATGCACTATACCGCGGGATTAATATTGAGCGTAGTTTTTCAGTTGGCTCACGTTGTAGGAGAAAATGAGATGCCATCACCTGATAAAGAAGGCAAAATGGAAAAATCTTGGATGGTTCATCAATTGTTTACTACAACCAATTTTTCTAACAATAATAGAATTGTTAATTGGTTCACAGGTGGATTAAATTTTCAAGTCGAACATCATATTTTTCCTAACATTAGTCATATTCATTACCCAAAAATTGCTAAAATTGTAAAACAAACTACAAAAGAGTTTAGTTTGCCTTACAATGAGTATAAAACCACAAGAAAAGCCGTTATTGCCCATTTTAAATATTTAAAATTCATGGGCAAAAACCCGCAAATGGCTTAAAATATTTTGAGTTATGAAAACTAACCTTTCACAAAAAATCAATAACTTACAAACCTCAGCCACTTTAGCTATGGCAGCAAAAGCCAGAGAACTCAAAGCTGAAGGTAAAGATGTTATCGGTTTAAGCCTTGGTGAACCTGATTTTAACACACCAGATTATATCAAAGATGCTGCGATTCAAGCTATAAACGATAACTACAATTCCTACACGCCTGTTGATGGTTATCCAGACTTAAAAAAAGCCATTCAACACAAGTTTAAACGTGACAATAATCTCAATTACGACTTAAGTCAAATCACTGTTTCTACAGGTGCTAAACAAGCCTTATACAACATCGCCTCTGCTCTACTCGACCCAAATGATGAAGTGATTTTGCCTTGTCCATATTGGGTCAGTTACCGAGATATTATCGGACTTTGTGAAGGCAAAGCGGTTGAAGTAAAAACCTCTATCGAGCAAGATTTTAAAATGACTCCAGAGCAACTCGAAACCGCCATAACCCCAAAAACCAAAATGCTTTGGTACAGTTCGCCTTGCAACCCGAGTGGTTCGGTTTATACAAAAGATGAACTTCGTGCTTTGGCAGATGTTTTACAGAAACACCCTCAAATAATAATTGTCAGTGATGAGATTTATGAACATATCAATTTTATCGGTGGACACGCTTCAATGGCACAATTTGACGATATGTATGACCGCACCGTAACGGTCAACGGCGTATCAAAAGCATTTGCTATGACAGGCTGGCGAATCGGTTACATCGGTGCTCCAGAATATATCGCAAAAGCTTGCACCAAACTCCAAGGTCAAGTGACCAGTGGAGCTAACTGTATTGCCCAACGTGCTGTGATTACGGCTTTGCAAGAACCCGTGAGCAAAATTCAATATATGGTGGATCAATTTGCCAATCGACGTGAAATTATTTTAGACCTTCTAAATGACCTAAAAGGATTTGAATGCAATCAACCTCAAGGTGCTTTTTACGTATTTCCTAATGTCAGTGCTTGGTTTGGAAAAACCATCAAAGGTCATCATATTAAAAATGCTACTGATTTTAGTATGTTGCTTTTAGAAGAAGCAAACGTCGCTACGGTTACGGGCGAAGCTTTTGGCAATCCAGATTGTATTCGGATTTCATACGCTGCTTCTGAAACACAAATTAGAGAAGCGATTAAACGTATTTCTGAAGTTTTACAATAGCCTAATAAGTATTTGGGGCTTTTAACGGGCTTTCCACTATATTTTTTTGGAATTTACCAAGCATCCGTAGCAATTTGCAAATTACCGTTTAAGACGGCACTTTGCAAATTGCACTACGCTAAGGTAAATTCCAAAAAAGATGCTGATTCAATCCCTAAGCCAAATGAGAACTCTTAAACTCACTCAAGTTGAGTAATTCAAAAGGAAGTTAAAATAACTATAAGCCAAATTCTGCTTTTAAAGTCTCTACATAATCCAATTTCTCCCAAGTAAACAATTCAACTTCTACAGATTTTTTGCCAGAATAAGTTGTATCAAAATGTTTGGTTACAGTTTGTGGTGTTCTTCCCATATGTCCGTAACTCGCGGTTTCTAAATAAATCGGATTCCTTAGTTTTAGGCGTTTTTCAATAGCTGCTGGTCGCATATCAAAAATGGCTTTGATAACTTTTGCGATTTCACTATCAGAAACATCAATATGTTTGTGCTGAGTATTCACCGAAATTGATGTCGGTTGGTCAATGCCGATAGCGTAAGACACTTGCACCAGGACTTCATCAGCTATGCCTGCTGCAACCATGTTTTTAGCAATATGTCGAGCCGCATAAGCTGCCGAGCGGTCAACTTTACTTGGATCTTTTCCTGAAAAAGCACCACCGCCGTGAGCACCTTTGCCTCCATAAGTATCAACAATGATTTTCCGACCTGTCAAACCTGCATCACCATGCGGACCACCAATCACAAATTTTCCTGTGGGGTTGATATGATAGGTAATATTATCATCAAATAAAGCTTGAATATCTTCAGAAAACAAAGCTTTCACACGTGGTATAAGTATGGTTTTGATATCCTGCTTTATTTTTTCAAGCATATTGTCATCAGTATCAAATTCGTCGTGTTGAGTAGAAATCACTATGGTATCAATACGCTGTGGCACATTATCATCTGAATATTCAATGGTGATTTGAGCTTTAGCATCGGGTCTGAGATAAGTGATGTCTTTATGTTCACGCCGTAAAGTGGCTAATTCCTTCAAGATTTTATGTGAAATATCCAGTGCTAAAGGCATGTTGTTTTCAGTTTCATTTGTTGCATAGCCAAACATCATTCCTTGGTCACCAGCACCTTGTTTTTCTTTGTCAGATTTATCAACGCCTTGATTGATATCTTGAGACTGCTCATGTATTGCAGAAATGACGCCACAGGAATCGCCACTAAATCGGTATTCACTTTTGGTATAACCTATGTTGTTGATAACATCTCTAGCGACTTGTTGCACATCAAGATAGGTATTGCTTTTAACTTCACCAGCCAAAACCACTTGACCTGTAGTAACTAAAGTTTCACATGCCACTTTAGCATCTTTATCATAAGCTAAAAAGTAATCGAGTAAAGCATCGCTGATTTGATCTGCAATTTTATCGGGATGACCTTCAGAGACACTTTCTGAAGTAAATAAATAGGACATAAGTATTTTTTTTCAATATTAATTTAAAAACTTTGACGATAAAAGACTACGCAAATTACAAGATAAAAAAGTTGTGAAGAACTGTTTTAGCATTTGTAAAAGGTTGCAATCAGTCAAATTTTTCCTCGATGCAAAGATATTAAAAAGCCAAAACTAAAATGACTCGACTTAACGTTAATTTAATAAGGCGTTATTAAGTTTTTTTGCCAGACCATCAGGCAACAGATACAAAAAAAAAAAAATTGTTCTTACTTCAAGACCTTTGGGGTCTATTCAGAATAAAAATTTGACTTAAATGTTTAAATTTAATACAAATGATATTGCTTCTTCAGTTTTTTAAAATCATCTATATCTTTTTGCCAGGTCGCTTTGATTTCTATGCTACTCATTCCTTTTTCAATTTGGTTTTGAAGTTGTGTTGTGCCTGCTAATTTTGTGAAAAAGGAATTAAAAAAATCATCTTGATTTGATGTGTTTTGATAGGCTTCAATCAGCCAAACTAAATGAATTTCTGATAAAAATTGATGTGAAGTTAAATCCATTCCATAGCAAATTTTGCCTTGATGTTTAGGGTATTTTGAACCTAGATTAGGCTCAGGAACATACTGAAAATCATATTTTTCTCGATCTAAAAACGGCGATCCAAACACTTGAAAAGGTGTTGATGTGCCTCGACCTGCATTGACATTTGTGCCTTCAAAAAAACATAAACTCGGATATAAATTTATTGATAATGTGCTATGTAAATTAGGCGATGGTTTTATAGGCAATTTATAGTTTTTTTTAGTATCGTAATTTTTTAAAGGCACAATTTTTAATTCACACTTGACTTGATTTTTAAGCCATTGTTCTCCATTGATCATTTGAGCATATTCACCAATCGTTAAACCATAAACTATTGGCACAGGATGCATACCAACAAAGCTTTGATGTGTTTTTTCTAAAACAGGACCATCAACATAATGTCGGTTGGGATTTGGTCGATCCAAAACTATCAAAGGAATATCTTGCTCTGCACAAGCTTCCATGACATAATGTAAAGTAGAAATATACGTATAAAACCGCACGCCAACATCTTGGATATCAAAAACCAACATATCAATTCCTTTCAAATCGGTTTCTGTTGGTTTTTTATGACTAGCATAAAGTGAAATAATCGGTAACCCTGTTTTAGCATCGATAGCATCATCAACTTTTTCACCTGCATCAGCTTGACCACGAAATCCGTGTTCGGGTGCAAATACTTTTTTTATATTGATATTAAGACTTAAAAGCGAATCGACGAGATGTGTATAACCATCTCTATTATTTTTAATGACAGAAGTTTGATTGGCAACAATAGCGATGTTTTTTTGTCTTAAATCGTTCACATATTTTTCAGTTTGGTCAGCACCAGTCAACAATTTCTGCTCGTTAGAAGATTTATCTTGAGCTTGACAGGCTAAAATCAAAAACAAACTAAATAAAACTGTATTTTTGAACCTGAAAAACAGAGCGAGCAAATTGAATTTTGAATATTTCATATCGAAAAAGCTGATTAAAACCAAAGGCTATAAAAGTAAGGTTTCTTCCCCAATAATAAAAATTGCTGTAACTGCCATAAGTATTGGCATCATCATGATGATTTTAGCTTTTGGTACTGGTTTAGGTTTACAACAAAAAATCAGAGATAAAATTACCGCTTTCAACGGGCATATCACCATCAGAAGTTTTACGAGTAATCAATCTAATCAAAACTTACAACCTATTGATGCGAGACAGGATTTTTATCCCAACTTTGAAAGTGTTCCTGAAATAACTCACGTCCAAAAAACCGCTTCAAAATACGGCGTCATCCGCACCGAAAATGATTTTGAAGGTATTGTGGTTAAAGGTGTTTCTACAGATTACGATTGGTCTTTTTTTGATGAATTTATCGTTGAAGGCAGAAAACTAAACCTGACTGAAAATATCAGCAAAGAAATTATGATTTCTGAATATCTTGCTGATCGACTTGGTTTTGAATTAGGCGATAAGGTTATTGTTTATTTCTTAAAAGATAAAGACAACGACCGACCAAGATTGGTAGCTTTTGATATTGTGGGAATTTACAATTCAGGTTTTTTAGAGTTTGACAAGCAATTTTTGATGACTGATATCAAACAAATTCAACGCCTCAACAAATGGGAAGATTACCAAATTGGTCAATTTGAACTCATGGTTTCAGATTTTGATGACATCCAACAAACAGGAATACAGGTGTATGAAAACATAGGTTCTTTTCTCAATGCCACAACTATAGTTAGTCAATATCCTACCATTTTTGAATGGATTGCACTTTTTGATGTCAATATTGCGTTAATCGTCATCATTATGGTCATCATTGCAGGTATCAATATGATTACGGCTTTGTTGGTTTTAATTTTAGAGCAAACCCAGCTTGTTGGGATTTTAAAAGCTTTAGGCTGTCAAAATTTTAGCATCAGAAAAATATTTCTTTACAATGCTACCTATTTAATTTTAAAAGGCTTGTTTTGGGGAAACCTAATTGGAATTGGGTTACTGCTCCTTCAAAAAAATGGAAAAATAATCAGTCTTAATCCAGAAACTTATTATGTTACTCATGCCCCAGTTTACATTGACTGGACTTATTTGTTAGGCATCAATCTCGGCACAATTCTTGTTTGCCTTCTCATGCTTTTACTGCCTTCTTATATCATCACAAAAATTTCGCCTGTCAAGGCTATAAAGTTTGATTAAAATTTTCTTGTTTTATTCATTTTAAAGCTTCAAAACATTAATTTCTTATACTTTTGCAAATCAAAATGAGATTATGCAATACGCCAAAAATATCTTAGAAACGATTGGAAATACGCCTTTAGTCAAGCTCAATACTATTGTATCAGATATTGATGCTTTAGTTTTAGGCAAATACGAAACCTTTAACCCAGGTAACTCTGTTAAAGACCGCATGGCTTTACAAATGATAGAAGACGCCGAAGCCAATGGTCATCTCAAACCTGGCGGCACAATCATTGAAGGTACTTCAGGCAATACAGGAATGGGTTTAGCTTTAGTCGCCATAGTGAAAGGCTATAAAGTGATTTGCGTGCTGAGTGACAAGCAAAGCCAAGAAAAAATGAATATTCTCAAAGCCGTTGGATGTGAAGTCCACGTTTGTCCAACAGACGTCGCACCAGACGACCCAGAGTCTTATTATTCTACTTCAGCAAGATTAGCAAGAGAAACACCAAACTCTTGGTATGTCAATCAATATGATAATCCGTCTAATTGTAAAGCTCATTTCAAAACCACTGGACCAGAAATTTGGGAACAAACCGATGGCAAAATCACGCATTTTGTTGTTGGTGTTGGTACAGGCGGAACCATTTCTGGAGTTGGTAGTTATCTTAAATTAAAAAATCCAAATATTAAAGTTTGGGGCATCGATACTTATGGCTCGGTGTTTAAAAAATATCACGAGACGGGAATTTTTGACGAAAATGAAATTTATCCCTACGTTACCGAAGGCATTGGCGAAGATATTCTCCCTAAAAATGTGCGTTTTGAAATCATTGATGGTTTTACTAAAGTCACCGATAAAGATGCGGCAATTTACACGCGAAAACTGGCAAAAGAAGAAGGAATGTTTCTCGGAAATTCTGCTGGAGCAGCGGTTAAAGGCTTGCTTCAACTAAAAGAACATTTCAAAAAAGATGATGTAGTCGTTGTCCTCTTTCACGACCATGGCAGTCGATATGTCGGTAAAATGTATAATGATGAGTGGATGAAGGAAAAAGGGTATTTGGAGTAGTTTTTTTGCGGTTATAAGTTTAAAAACTTATAAGGGTTATGAGGTTATTTGTAATGATTTTTGCTTTGATAAAGATTGGCTTCAACAACTAAATCTAAGGTATCTGTGAATCTGTGGTGGAAACTAAAACGCCAAAAGTGAACTTAGTTTATAAATAAATTATTTTATTGAAACAATTCTGAATGTGAACCGATTCGGATTAATCGTATCACTTGATGCTTATCAATTTGAAACCAAATGATCAATAAATCTGGTTTAATATGACATTCCCAATTGTTTTTATAAACGCCTTTCAGTCGATGAGGTCGCATTGTTTTTGGGATTTCAGAAAGACCTCCTTTTTGAAGTTTTTTCAACACATTCACCGCAGCAGTGCAGTTCTTTTCTAACTTTTTTATTTTTTTTTTAAATCTTTTGTAAACCGAGTAGTTGGCTCTAAATGATACATCTTTTACAATTTTTCCAACCAATCATCAAGGTCTTCAACTCTCTCCAGATTACTATTTTGAGCTTCTTCAATAGCTGATTTGGTTGCCTGATTAGGTATATGACCAACATCTTGGTATAACAATTTTTCAATATAATTGTTCAGACTTCTATTATCTGCCTTTGCTTTTTCTTTTAAAACTTCAATTAAATCTTTGTTTAGCCTAACAGCTGTTTGAATTTTTGTTGCCATAATATCACCTATTTAATTATTAAAAACAGAGTGTTATACAAATATAGTTGATTTAATCACACAACGGAAATTGTATTCTCTTCTTTATAGACAATTTCTTTTTAAACCTTAATGGATAAATCTCAGTCATTATCTTTTTTATCTCAAGAGCCGTTATGTCGACAAAATGTATAATGATGAGTGGTTGCGTGAAAAGCGATATTTGAAGTAAAAATGTTTTTGGTTTTTCAATTTAACTTATGTACCTTTTTCTTTTTTCTGTTCGTCGCTACCCAACCAAAAGTAAAATTAAACAACGGTCCATATCCGCCTTCTACACCAATACCTTCATAATAACCAATACCAAATTCTAAATTATAATTTAACCCTTTTTCATTTGTTCGTTGAATACCATAAACACCACCCCAAAAGACTAAACTAAACTGTCCTTCATCATCAAGATTGTGGCTAAAAGTTAAAGGTTCCCAAAAAACACTTCGTGCAACAGCGAGATAATCTGCTGAATTATAGCTTATGTTTTTTTCTTTATTGTAGCGCTTTTCAAAATTAATATAAAACCGTGTCCTGGTATGCCATACATAACCAAAGGCATAGCCTTCTTCATAAAATGCAAGCCCTGGAGTAAAACTTGAAGAAATACTTAAGTTTTTGAATAAACCCAATTCATAACGAAATCCAGGACCAAAATAATTAAAAGTCACTTGATGTCGCTCTAAATTTGGTGTGCCGTCATAACTTTCAACAAACTGTTGTGCATTTGAAACATTAATTGAAAATGTCATAAGTAAAGAAACCAATACTAACTTTAGATTTGTCATTAATTAACTGTAATTAAAGTAAAGCATAAATGTAGAGCATTTTTTTAAAACTGTAAACTTTAAAAATGTAGTTTAGAATCAATAATAGTTAAATTTGAATATTTTAAAATGGGAATATTTGAGCTTGATTTAGTATGTTTGGTTATTCAAATTTAATTCATTACAACAGGAAATATTTTAAATGCTTTCAAAAAAAACAAAATACGCCATCAATGCCTTAGTCTATATAGCTAAAAATATTGACAATCAACCTGTTGCAGCATCAGATATTTCTGAAAATCAAAATATTCCTCTCAAATTTTTAGAAACTATTCTGACGGAGTTGAGAAATGCACGAATTCTTAGAAGCAAAAAAGGAAAATATGGTGGTTATCTTTTAAATGAAAGTCCTGACAAAATCAATTTAGCGAAAATTGTAAGACTTTTTGACGGTGCTATTGCTCTTTTGCCTTGCGTGACTTACAACTATTACGAAAAATGTGAAGAATGTATTGACGAAGAAACCTGTGGCATTAGACAAGTGGTGATGGAAATTAGAAATACAACGGTTCAACAATTAAAATCTGCAACACTTACCAGTATTGTCGAAAGAGAAAAAAACAAATAATTTTTTTATTTTTAAATCCTATTAATTTGGTAGGTATTGTATGTTTTAATATTATTGCATAAAAAAAGTTAATGCTTAGGTGGTATAAAATTTTATTCGTTTTGATAATAATTTGTTTTTCAACACAAGTCTCAGCTCAAAAACACGTTGAAACCCAAAGTTTATATTGGACAAGATATTATCTCAAATCAGACATCAACGAAAGCTATGGAATCAACCAAGAATTTGAAGAAAGAGTGTTTTGGTTTCCTTGGCGTCAGCATCAATTTTTATCAAGAACACGGCTTGAGAGAAAACTGGGCAAAGGTTGGAAAGCCGAAGTGGGTTTTACTTATTTTCTTCAAACTTTACCTCACGACCCAAATATTGAAGACACCAACAACAGAACAGAACTTAGACCACAGTTGGGTTTAAGTTATAAGCAAACTCTTTCTCCCAAGTTTTCACTTCATCATCGGTATTGGAATGAATTCAGATTTATGGAACAACCCGAAGATTCTTTTGAATACAGAAATCTAAGAGTTCGATACAAAATAGAAGTGAGATATAATGTGACAGAAAAAATGATTTTAAAGTTATTTGATGAAATTCATCTCAACTTTGGAGATGATGTTGTACTCAACACGTTTGATCAAAACCGAATTGGCGGAAGTATTCTATATAATTTAACAAACAACTTTGGTGTTGAATTAGGCTACTTCAATTGGTTTCAACAACGCAGTTCGGGTGTAGATTACTTCAACCGAAACATTGTCAGATTGACTTTTAGGCACAAACTCAATTTATTTAATACTTAATTCATATCATTTATGAAAAAGATCAAAACCATTCACGTTTCTATAGCCATCATCACACTTAAAATTTTGCTTATTGTTTTAATTCTAAGTGTCTATTTACCAAAAGCTTCAGAATCAGATTTGCTGTTTGATTCTACTTTCTTTTGGTTTCTTTTGGCTGGTTTTCTTGCCCAAATGGTCGATGGTGCTTTGGGTATGGCTTATGGCGTCACTTCAAATTCAGTATTATTAGGTTTTGGTCTGTCACCGAGACTGGCTTCAGCAGCGGTTCATACGGCTGAAGTCTTTACCACAGGAGTTTCAGGCTTATCTCACATTAGAGTAGGTAATTTTGACTTAAAATTATTTTTAAATCTTTTTGTTCCAGGAGTTATTTCAGCAAGTGCTGGTGCATTTTTATTAGGCTCTATTATTGAAGGTAAAGTGATAAAACCATTTATTGCGGCATATCTTATCATTTTAGGTGTTTTTATCTTGTCAAAAGTTTTTAAAAAGAAACCTAAAATTAAGGAAAACCTCAAGTTTGCACCTGTTTATGCTTTATTTGGTGGGTTTCTTGATGCTATAGGTGGTGGCGGTTGGGGTCCAATTGTTACTTCAAACCTGATTAGACAAGGCAATACGCCAAACATCGTGATTGGCACTGTAAATACCGCAGAGTTTTTTGTCACTTTTTTTAGTGCAGGAATTTTAATTTATTTTACAGGAATACAGAGTTGGCAAATTATTCTCGGTTTAATCATTGGCGGTACATTAGCTGCACCAATCGGAGCTATCATCACTAAAAAAATACCCCATAAATCAATGATGATTATTGTAGGTTGTATGATTATTTTAACCTCATCATATACCTTAATAAAAGCTTTATTTTTATAAAAAATAGATGATGAAAAAAATTGGCGTCATAGGAGCAGGTTTCTCAGGAATGATGACAGGCATTCATTTGGCTAAAAATTCGCATAGAGAAACTCGCATTTATCTTATGGATAAACAACAAAATTTAGCAAAAGGCACAGCCTACAATTCTTATTCAAAACATCATCTTCTTAATGTGAAAACTAAAAAGATGAGTGCTTTTCCTAAAGAACCAAATCATTTTTTGAATTGGGTAATCAAGCAAAATATTTTTCCAAATACAAACGAAAATTTGATAGCAGAGTCTTTCTTGCCTAGACAAATTTATGGAGATTATTTATGTAGCATTTATGAATCTTACTCTACAAATCCTCATGTAAAAATAACTCATATCAACCATACAGTTGAAGATTTAGAAAATGAAAATGAGATAATAAAATTAAAACTTGACAATAAACAAATTCTTGAAGTTGACCAATGCGTAATAGCAACTGGCAATTTAGCTCCAAAACATCCTAAATATATATCTAAAGAAGTTATAAAATCATTAAAATACTTTCAAAATCCGTGGCAAAAACAATCGGTTACAAATATTGATAAAAACCTACCTGTTTTGATTATTGGTAATGGGCTAACAATGGTAGATACCGTGGTTGGTCTTTTAGAAAATGGGTTTGACAATCAAATTTATGCCATCTCGCCAAACGGTTTCAATCTGATTCCACATCGAAAAAATGTTTATGATTACCCTGATTTTGTCAATCAATTGAAAGACGATATGAGTTTGTTAGATATTCTTAGTTTGTTCAATAAACATCGTAAAAAACTGAGAAATCTTGGTATTTCTGCTGAAGTCATCGTCGATTCTCTGAGGTCAAAATCACAATCCATTTGGCAGAGTTTTTCCGATAAAGAAAAGTCCATTTTTTTAAGACGGCTTAGACATCTTTGGGGTGTTGCAAGACACAGACTGCCACTGCAAATACACGATAAAATTCAACAACTAAAAATCGATGGTATTTTAAATGTCATATCGGGTCAGATTACAGATATAGATTTAAATCAATCTCAAGTCAATGTCAAATTTTACGATAAAGCTAAAGCCGATTTTAAGGCAATCAACGTTTCAAGAATAATCAATTGCACAGGACCAAGTTTGGATTTATCTAAAACCAAAAACAATTTTTTAAAGCACTGCTTTCAAAAAGGAATCATAAGCCAAGACCGTTTTAAACTGGGCATAAAAACGCATACACCAACCTATCAAACCATAAATCAAAACAGTCAAATTAACGAACATATTTTTACTATAGGTCCAAACTTAAAAGGAGAACTTTGGGAAAGCACAGCTGTGAACGAATTGAGAAATCAAGCTTTAGAATTATCTCATATATTAATAAAAAAACAAAAAAGCTATGCACAATTTAATTAAAAAATTAGTTCATCTAAATGAGAAAGATGTCAACAAATCAAGTTTAGTTAAAATACTTGAAAGTGAAGATATTGACGTTTCAAGATACAAAATTGACGCCAATCAAACCACTAGAGGCTATCACAGAATACCGATTTTAAATGATTTTGTAGTCGCTTATTTAATGATTTGGCCAGCATCAGTATCTTCAAGTATTCATCAGCACAAAAACATTAAAGGCGTCATTAAAGTTTTAGATGGTAAAATTGAAGAGCACGAATACAAATTTGATGATAATCAAAAACTATTAGAACGAAAATCTGTTAAAACCTATCGAGAAAACGATATTATTTACGAAAACAAAGACGCTATACATCAAGTTTTTAATACATCAAAAACGCAAACCGTATGCACAATGCACATTTATTATCCACCATCTCAAAACCTTAACGGCAGTGTTTTATTTGACCCAAACAAAGGAATCATAGCCACTTTGAGCGATTTAGCCTTTTCCTATAGTTGGAATCAACCCAAAGAAGCATTTTCAAAAATTGACAGTACAGGTTTTATCTACAAAACTTAAAGTTTCTGTTTTTATATCGAATTAAATTTTTCATAAATATCCATTATGATTTCAACACAAATCTATACAATTGGTGATTCGGCAATCCCAAAACGACAAATCTCACGAAAAACAACTGATGAATAATTGCTCTCAGGATTTCCGCTCTGCTATGTTTTGCTAAACCCAAGCCTTATAGAATTAAGGTCAGTAAGAATTTTTAAATGCCTAATGATTTTCGCTATTACATTTGAAGTCTTTTAAAAGTAGGCTAAAATTAAAAAAACAATCTTCTAAAGATTTATTTTTAATACATTTGTTTTCCAATTTAATAAGCTATGAAAACCACATTTTCAATTTTGTGTTTCCTTTGTGTTAATTTGTTTTTTGGGCAATACACTGAAACTATCAACTCAAATCGTCCTGGAGCTTCTTTTGGAGCCTATAGCGTAGGAACAAATGTGATACAAGTTGAAGGCGGAATAGGTCTGGGCAATGACGAACACGATTTGCTTAAAACGGACACAGATTTATTTTTTATCGATTATGCACTTCGTTACGGTTTAATTTTAGAAGAACTCGAGCTCATTTTAGAAGGTCGTTTTGCTTTTGCTGATGAAACTAATATGATAAGCAATATAACCCAAAGTTTTTCATTTTCTGATTTTCAAACCAATACTCTCGGTGCAAAATACTTGGTTTACGATCCACACAAAAAAAGACAAAAAGAAGGACCAAATCTGTATAGCTATCATGCTAATCATAGTTTTCAATGGAAAGATTTGATACCTGCCGTTTCTGTTTATGCTGGAGCCAATTTGCTGTTCGGTGACAATCCTTTTATGTTTCCAGATGAGCCTAACATATCATCTAAACTTGGAGTATCTGCACAAAGCAATCTCGATAGAACAGTTTTGGTAATAAACATTATAGCTGATAAAGTTGAAACTGATTTTCCGAGTTATAGTGGAATATTTACAGTAACTCACGCATTAAATAGAAGATATTCAATTTTTGGAGAATTTGAAACTACTAACAGTGATTTTTACAGTGATGAATTAATTAGAGCTGGTGGTGCATATTTATTTAATAAAGACCTCCAATTGGATGTTTTTGGGCTGATCAATTTTAAAGACACACCTCAACGTTGGCTTGCAGGAATTGGTTTGTCTTATCGATTTGATCAATTTCACGAGGATAAATACTTAGATATGAAAGATGATGAGCTGGAAAAAGAGAAAGATAAACCCACAAAAACCATTGATTTCAACTGATATAGTTCCACTTAAATTTATCTTGTGTAAGCTTTATGAATTCTTTTTTAAGAAGCGTATGTTCGGGTTTTTCTAAGTTAGGATCTTTTTTTAATAACCTTATGGCGTGATGTCTTGCACTTTCAAGAATGCTACTGTCTTTTACAACATCTGCTATTTTTAAATTGAGTAAACCGCTTTGTTGCGTTCCCATCAAATCACCAGGACCACGTAGTTTTAAATCAACTTCCGCAATTTGAAATCCATCGTTGGTTTGGGTCATTGTTTGCAGTCGGGTTTTTGCATCGTCGCTAAGTTTGTGACCTGTCATCAAAATACAATAGCTTTGCTCAGCACCTCGCCCAACTCTACCGCGCAATTGATGTAGTTGTGACAAACCAAAACGCTCTGCACTTTCAATTACCATTACCGATGCATTTGGTATATTAACACCAACTTCTATAACCGTTGTCGCCACCATAATTTGAGTTTCGCCATTAACAAATCTTTGCATTTCAGCCGCTTTGTCTTCGGGTTTCATTTTGCCGTAAACAATTGAAATTTGATAATTTGGTTTGGGAAACTCTCTTGATATACTTTCATAACCATCCATCAAATCTTTGTAATCAAAATTTTCAGATTCTTCAATCAATGGATAAACAATATAAACTTGACGACCTTTGGAGATTTCATTTTTGAGAAACTGAAAAACTTTAAGTCGATTGGCATCATAGCGGTGAACCGTTTTAACGGTTTTTCTTCCAGGTGGCAACTCATCGATGACTGAAATGTCCAAATCGCCATACAAACTCATCGCTAAAGTTCTAGGTATTGGCGTAGCCGTCATAACCAAAACATTGGGTGGCAAATCGTTTTTCTTCCATAATTTAGCCCGTTGAGCAACGCCAAAGCGGTGTTGCTCGTCTATAATAGCAAAACCGAGGTTATGAAATTTAACTTTATCTTCAATCAAAGCATGTGTGCCGACCAAAATATGTAGGTTACCATTTTCAAGATTTTGATGAATTTCTTTGCGTTGTTTGGCAGTAGTTGAACCAGTTAAAAGGCTAATACTAATACCAAGTTGATCACAATATTCGGCAATAGTTTGGTAGTGTTGTTTGGCTAAAATTTCAGTCGGAGCCATCATACACGTCTGAAATCCATTATCTAAGGCAATCAACATGCTCATAAATCCTACGATGGTTTTTCCTGAACCCACATCACCTTGTAAAAGTCTGTTCATGTGAGCTGTTCGTCCTAAATCATTTCTAATTTGTTTGAGGACTTTTTTTTGAGCATTTGTCAATTCAAACGGGAGAATGTTGTTATAAAATGTATTGAAATAATCTCCAATTTGCTTAAATTTAAAACTTTTGATCTTATGTTTATGAAATAGATTCTTTCTTACCAGTTGCAATTGAATAAAGAAAAATTCTTCCCATTTCAGTCTAAATTGAGCTTTTGAAAGAAGCTCATTAGATTGTGGAAAATGGATATTAAAATAGGCTTTCGAAGGTGAAATTAATTTCAATTCTTCTACAATATTTTGTGGTAAAATTTCTTGAAACGGAGATTGTAATTCAGTAAAAAGTTGCTTCAGCATTCTGTTAAAAAAGCGATTGCCGAGGTTGTTCTTAGTCAATTTTTCAGTGCTAGAATAAACCGGTTGAAGTTTTACATTAAAATCTTTTTTAAATTCTTTATATAACTCCATTTCTGGATGAATCATACTAAACTGACCGTTAAAGAAATTTAATTTTCCAAATATGACGTAGGGAGCATTTATCTTCAAATTTTCTCTTATCCATTTTTGTTTTTTAAACCACACCAATTCCATTTGCCCTGTTTGGTCTTCAAAAGATGCTACTAACCTTTTGCCACGGCGTTGAGAAACCATCCGTATTTCTGTAATAACCCCAACAATTTGAATTTCGGCAGCACTATTTTTGAGATCTTTTATCTTGTAAAACTGAGTTCTGTCTATATATCTAAACGGGAAATATTCAATTAAATCTGCATAAGTTTTTATGCTGAGTTCTTCCTCCAAAATTTTAGCTTTTTGAGGACCTACGCCTTTAAGGTAGGTAATTGGTGTGTTGAGTTGATGACTAAGCATTCAACGAATATAAGACATGCTAAAAAAAGATGAAATAAAGCGTGCTATTTTTTTGGTGGCATCGTTCCAAAAACTTTATCCCAAAACGTATTGGATACGCCAAAAGCTTTATCGGGATATTTAAAATGGTGGATGTTGTGATGTAACCAAATGTGTTTAAACCGTTTAGGTGGTTTATTTACATGTATAGCACGATGAACAAAAGAATACATCAAATAGCCAGAAAAAAAACCAGGAAAAAAACCAAAACATAAATCTGGAATCTGAAATATCCAAAATATGAGATAAAACAAACCGAACAACAAACTTGCCATGATCAAACCTGGCACAGGTGGCATGAGCAATCTTGCTTCGTCTCTTGGAAATTTGTGATGAGAACCATGCATGATAAAATGAAAACGCTGGACGAGCTTATTATCATTTATCCAATGAAATAAATACCTGTGCAACAAATATTCTGCAAAAGTCCAAAATAACATTCCAAAGGCAAAAAGCCCAATAAAAACTATGGGATCTAAACCAACTTTAGCTATTGCATAATAAGTAAACAACGCAATACTCAAACCGTAAACAATAATATTTGAAATAGGGTTTGTTTTGGTTAAACTTTCTAAAAAAGGATTTTTAAAAATCCTCGCCTCACCATGCTGATATTCTGTGGTTACTTTTGGCATTTTAATTGATTTAAATAATAAATTCATTCAAAAATATAATATTTTTAAATGAAAGTCAAATCAAATTTTATTCTTATAAAAGATATTGCTTTTATTTTTACTAACTTCAATTCAAGAAAATAGATTTTTTTATATTATACAATATTTAAAACATCTAACTAAACTACTGACATCTTTTATTGCTCACAACTTTCACAATAAGTAGTTCTCAAATATTCATCACTTAAAAGTTGAAACGTTACACCGCCATTTTCAATAGAATTAAACAATTTACAAAAACGTTCAGAATTCATATTAAAAGCATTTAACAAAACTGTTCTATAATTAGCGTTCTCTGTTAAATTTTTATCTATTATCGTAAGGTTAAGGTAATAGAACAACAAATCTTCATCTATATCTATGCTTCTCGACTTGGTTTCAAGAAGTTCAACAGCAAGATCCGTATTGGCATAAAAACTAAAAAACTGAGCTAAGCTGAGGTAATCATAATCTGATAAGTCAAATTTTTTGTAGTTGTTATTGATAAAATTAACAGATGCGTTTTTGCTTGCATAATCTCTTTTTTGCATATCATTTTCTGCCTTGATGATATGAAAATTGACCAACATCCTAGAGATTAAAGGTTCTGAAATTCCATAATTTTTAAGTGCTTTGATTTGACTCTTAAATTTTGTTGGGTTGACATCAATCGCTTTGAACTGCCAAAGTTTGATTTTTGTGGCTACAATATTGTATTTCACTTCAGGAGTATTTGGTACTAATTTTTCTAAAGCTTTCAATTCATTGTAAACAATTAAAGATTGTCTGACATCTAACATACTCTTAAATGCTGCATTTTTGTTTAAAATCTTAACATACTTAGCTTGCTTTGGTACTTGCATTTGAGTTAAAAAATCTGGAGAAATCGTTTTATCTTTAAGCTTTTCAAAAATGGAATTTTGAATGGTTTTGGCTTCTTCAAGATTTGAATTTGAAATTGCCGAGTTAAATTTTGACAACAGTTCTTTATGTGTCATGTTTTTATACTTGTCTTTCTTTTCAAGTTCTAACTCAACAACGGCTTTACGGTGATGTTTTAAAATAGGTTCTAAATCATTTGAAAGTGAGCCCACCAATTTGGTTTTGATTTGATTTTTAGATAGCTTTGCCAAATCAGAATGTTTTGTGCCTTTGATATCATTTAAAAACTCCACCCAATTTTCAGAAGTCGAAACATTGGTTTGTATTGTTGGTTTTTGAAAACTTTGTAAAGCTTCTACAATGCTATTGGCTCGTTGTTGTTGGAGTTCAATATTGTGTTCTAAACTGCCTTCAACAGACGAATAAGCTTTGATATTGATGGTTTTAATATTAAAATCTGTCAATCTTAAAGAATCATAAATGGGCTTGATGTCTTTTTGAGTGTATTCTGCTTTGTTTTTTTCAAATGGAATAATAAATTTTAGCGTTTTATTTTTTAACACATAACCTTCTTTACCTCGAGAATTTATCGCTTTTCTGGTATAGGTTAAACTATCAAGATACATACCCATATCAAGCAATTCCCATGGATAAGATTCTAAATTATAAATAATTTGATAGCGACATAAATTATTATTGTTTAAAAATAAAATATTGTATTCTAAAGACTCATCCATAAGATTCCGAGGAACATTTCCGACAAAAGTTCGGTAAAACTTGTCGTCGTAAGATTCTAAACCACGGCGTAAATCTTTGCTGTAAACAGGTGGTAAAAGTTCTCCTTTAATTTGCGAATC
Organism: Psychroflexus sp. MBR-150; assembly: GCF_053628795.1. NCBI lineage: Bacteria > Pseudomonadati > Bacteroidota > Flavobacteriia > Flavobacteriales > Flavobacteriaceae > Psychroflexus > Psychroflexus sp. MBR-150. The sequence continues at coordinate 193,940 of NZ_JBRJHB010000002.1, read as the reverse complement.
TTTTATGTAATCGATATCACAATCATATCTTTTTTTGCTGACCACATCAATTGCAATGCCATCTTCTCTATTGCTAAATAAGGTATTGAACCAGCGTTTATCATTGATTTGAAAATACAATTTTTGACCTTCTCTAATAACCGAAAACTTAACTTCACGCGGTTTTTGCTTGAATATTTGAACAAATGAACTGCAAACTTGATCTCGATTGTGACTCGGAAAATTTATACCATAATTATTTTGAGCAGAAAGTGTTGATATCTGTATAATAATTAAGATAAAAAATAAATTGCTAAAGAGTTTCATGTGATTGATTTCAAAACCAAAAATAATCAAATCTCTGAATTTTAATAAATCAATTTACGGGGATTTATTCAGTTGAATTACTGGTTTTTAAAACCTTAAAATACTCCAACAACACCCTATCATTCAATTCTGTAGGTGTGAATATTTCTAAAATCGATTTGTGTTTGTTCTCAATAAATTCTGGCAAAGCTTGTTCTAAACTTTCTTTGTTTTCAACTTTTAAATATTTAAACTCATACATTTTTGCTAAATGTTCTGCCGTATGTTGATGTTGCGTTTCAAAATAGGTATGAAAATAATCATCGTGTTTATCGCCTGGTAAAATTCTAAAAATGCCGCCACCTTGATTGTTGATAACGATAATTTTAAAATCTGAAGGTAAATAATTATTCCACAACCCATTAGAATCATATAAAAAACTCAAATCTCCACAAATTAAATACGCTGGTTTATTTTGAACCACACTTGACCCAATTGCAGTTGATAATGAACCATCAATGCCACTCGTACCACGGTTGCAAAACACCTGTGTTTGTGTATCTAAATCAAAAAAATTGGAATATCGCACACACGAGCTATTGCCAAGATGGAGCAAAATATCTTTGGGTAAACTTTTGAAGATGTGATTGTAACACCAAAAATCAGAAAAAGGAATGTTATTGATATAATTTTCAGATTGAATTTCTCGAGATTGCTTAATCGAATTCCAAAACGAAAAATAGTCTGAAGATTGTGTATTTATTTTAGGCTGAATCGTTTTCAAAAAATCACTAACTTGATAGGGCAAATGAATAACATCTGAAAAAAACGTATCAAATGCACGATATGGATGAAGATGATAGTGAAATTTTGGTTTAAAACGCCTCAAAAAAGCTTTAAGTTTTTTAGACACTATCATTCCGCCTAAGGTCAACAATACATCAGGTTGCAATTTTTCAAATAAAATCTCTTTTTGCTCGTCCAATTCCAAAGGTGAAATTATACTATCAATGCTGTAAAAAAAGGTTTTATGATTAAGATTAGAAGTGGTTTCTGTCATCACAATCACCGAATCATCTTTGGTCAAAAACTCTATATCTTCAATTTTGATATCATCAGGATGATTGACGCCTATTATAATTAATTTTCGCTGTGCTCGATTCCAATTTGTAACAAAACTTTCAATATCATTTTGCTGTATTTGATTTAAAAAATTTGTCTTATCAAATTCAAAAACGTTTAAATCAACACTTAAAGTTTCAACTTTATCATAAAGAGGTTCATCAAATGGTGCATTGATATGCACAGGCAAATGCTGTTGATAGCAAGTTTGCAAAGCTTTATAAATTTGATTAGAATTATAATCTTGTATCAACGTATTGTCTTCATTGCGGTTATCGCTTTTTAAATTGGCTTCGTAAGCTACGTGATTGGTGTAAACATAAGGCTGCCTAATGGTTTGTCCATCACCAATATCTATCAAGTGTTCAGGTCTGTCTGCTGAAATTACCACTAATGGAATTTGACTATAAAATGCTTCAGCAACAGCAGGAAAATAATTCAACATCGCCGAACCTGAAGTGCAAACCAAAGCTGTTGGTTCTTGAAGTTGTTGAGCCATGCCCATTGCAAAAAAAGCTGCACAACGCTCATCGACAATGCTATAAGTTTTAAAAAATGGATGAGTAGCAAAACTAATGGTCAAAGGTGCATTGCGTGAACCTGGTGAAATTACAACGTGTTTTATATGGGCTTTACGGCATAATTCTACAATAGTTTGAGCTAATGGAATAGATGATATATTGTGTTTCAATCCTTAAAGTTTTGTGCAAATTTACAATTCTAAATTCATTAACTTTTTAGAAGGTAATTTTATTAAAGCACATTTAACAAGGTTTGAGATTTAGCCAAAGTTTCTAAATATTCAGCTTCGGGTTGACTGTCTTTGGTAATACCACCGCCGACGTATAATTCTATATAATCTTCAAATACTTGCATACATCTCAGGTTAACATACAAATCAGAAATGCGTTTGATGCTCTGTATAGCTTGTTGCTCTTGATTTTTTTGAGTTTTGGATCGACTTATAGCTTGTTTAAAATGCATTGGTCCCAAAAATCCAGAATAATAACCGCGTTGATAAGTCTCGTGTGCTTCAATAAACGTTTTGGCTTTATCTTTTGGCAAACCGCAAACGGCTGATGTGGGATGTAAATCCTGAATGATTTTAAACAAATCTTTAGGTTCAATTTGGGCTTTAATATTAGATTTTAAATGCCACAAATTTCCCGCCCTAACGCTTTGAGCGTTCTGAACATCAAGCTTATCCGAGTGATTTTTTAAAGCAGAAACAATAAAATCAACCACCATTTGTTGTTCTTCCTTTTCTTTTTTTGTCCATTGTGGTTCAGCTTGTTCATCAGCATTAATCGTTCCTGCAAGAGCTACGGTTTGAAGAATATTTCTTTCGAGATACAAAAAACGTTCAGGCGTTGCCCCAAGCCATAAACCCACTTTAGGATGATACCAGCAATAGCTAAAGGCTTTGGGATATTTTGAAGCTAATTTTTTAAGCGTTCTTAAAGGATCAATTGTTTTTTTGATAGTAACTTTACGAGAACAAACTATTTTTTGAATGTCTGTGTTTTTAATGGTTTCAATGGCTTTTGAAACCAAATTGATATGAGTTTGCTTTTCCGTTTCAGACGTTGCGTAATTGGTTTTTGAGGATTCAAAATCCTTATCATTCAACTGAGAATTTAAAATTTTGGATTGATTTTCAGGAAAAATGACTTTAGCGTTTGCATCAGAAAATGGACAAAATACAAATCCTGGTACGTTAAAATTATCTATGGTATTTAGGTTATTATTGCTTTGCAAATAAGCTTTAAGCTGATGATTTTGAGCATAACATACAAAAGGCAATTGGTGTGAATAATGAGTTTTAAGTTGTTGAAAGAAATCGGTTTGAATCATTTATTTTGACTTTGGTAAAGCTATAGTAGTAAGTTTTACAGCAGAAACTAATCGGTTGTCATCATCAGTGATTTTGATGTCCCAAACCTGAGTGGTTTTCCCAAAATGTAAAGGCTTAGCCGTAGCGTAAACAAAACCAGATTTCACACTTCTCACGTGATTGGCCGAAATTTCGATACCTCTGATAATGAATTTAGATGGATCTAAAAACATAATAGATGCAACACTTCCAACACTTTCGGCCAAAGCTACCATAGCACCACCATGCAAAACGCCGTCGGGTTGATGAACACTTGAGTTTACAGGCATTTTGGCAACAAGATAATCTTTGCCAATTTCTGTATATTCTATTGAAAGTGTTTCCATCAATGTATTTTTGCTCAAAGCATTATAGCGGTCAAGCATCTCTTGATTTGTCATAGATTTATGGATTTTATGTAAATTTGAAACTGTTGTAAAAATAAACAAAAAAAATGCCTGAACATAGAATTTCATACTCGACTACAAAAACATACTCAACTTTAAATCTATTGACGGATAAAACTGAAAACATTTGGTTGGTTTGTCACGGTTTAGGTTATTTGAGTCGATATTTTATAAAATATTTTTCGATATTAAATCCTGAAAAAAACTACATCATCGCACCCCAAGCTCCATCTAAATATTATCAAGACCAAAGTTTTAAACGCATTGGAGCATCTTGGCTCACCCGTGAAGAAACTCAGCTTGAAATGCAAAACATCAAAGCTTATTTTGATGCTATTTACCAAAAGGAAATCCAGCCTTTTTCTGATAAAAAACTTATCGTTTTGGGTTACTCACAAGGTGTTTCTGTAGCTATGCGTTGGGTTGCTCAATCAAAGATAAACTGTGAAAAATTGTTGATGCATTCGGGTGGAATTCCTGTAGAATTAAAAGCTGAAAATTTTAAAGATTTAAGGTTTAAACCTTATTTAATTTATGGTAAATCTGATCCCTATATCACAAAAGATAGAGCAAAACAAGAAGTTCAAAAAGCCGAAAACCTATTTGGAAATCGATGTAAAGTCAAAACCTTTGATGGAACACATGAGATAAATCAAGAGATTTTGAAATCTTTTGATGGGTAAAAATTCTCTCGCAGAGACGCTAAGGGAAAAGCTAATTGATAATCTCAACCAATTTCTCAGTTAAAGCTTTTCGGTGATAAACTTCGATATCTTTTGATTTGACCTCGAGTTTTCCTTTCATAAAAGCTTTAAAATAGGTTTTGATTTGAACTTTAAGCTCATCTTTTTCATGATAATTAAAAGCTGAACCAGCATTATGCTTGTTGATTAATTCCGCAACATCCCAATTTTGTGGACCAATCCCTAAAATGGGTCGTCTCGCTTGTAAATATTCAAAAAACTTACCTGGAATGATACCTTGAGTTTGGGTCATATCTTTTTCTATCAATAATAAAACTTGTGCACTAAACATTTGTTGTTGAGCATCTTTATGGGGCAAATAGCCTAAAAACGTAGAATGTTTTTGCAAGTCAAAACTTTTTAGACTGTCGATAATGTTTTGACTGATTTGTCCGATAAATTTGAGTTCTAAATTGTTTTTAAAATGCTCATCTTCTTCTATCAACTCAACTAAAACTTGCCATAAATTCTCAGGATTGCGCTCACTCATCAAGGTGCCAATATGTGCTAAACTGAAATGCTCATCAAGTTCAGTAACAATATCAGTATCGTCAAAACCATTGGTAATCAAACTCACAGGTTTTTCAGTTTTTTTTTGAAACTCTTTTTGGGTGGTCGGACTCGTCACTGTGATGTGGTCGGCTGAAGCTAAAACCTCATTTTCCATCTGCTGATGCTTTTCAACTGAAGATGGTGTTAGTTTTAAATCTTTGTGATAACCAATATTAACCCAAGGATCTCTAAAATCGGCTATCCAAGGCAGATTGGGGTATTTCATTTTTAAACAAAAACCTATACGATGCAAGCTATGTGGCGGACCAGTAGTAATGATAGCGTCAAAATTGGCTTGATCTAAAAGTTTAGAAATTCTTTTTACAGAAGGTTTTATCCACAACATTCTGGCATCTGGAATAAAGTAATTTCCACGAATATAGAGCAATGCTTTTTGTATAAAATTTTGATTTTTAGAGGCTTTGATGATGCCTTTACTTAAAGATTGGGTGTCTTTTTTAGAAAATAATTGTGCCAAAGTATAAGGTTCAATAATTGAAGATTTGATAACTTCAACGTGATTTGGAATTTCCATTTCTAAACTCTTATCAACGATAGGATAATGCGGATGTTTAGGCACAAAAACTGTAGGCTGAATATTGAAATCTTTTAGATATTTCACAAATTTCAACCAACGCTGAACACCTGGACCGCCAGCTGGTGGCCAGTAGTACAAAACAATCAATACTTTTTTGGGTGCTTTAGTCATTTTTGACTTCGGTTGAAGTTTGTTTAACATACTTAAACGCACCAAATAATAGTAAAACTAAAAACAAAACGTGTCCAGCTAAGCTGATGCGACTTCCTGTTTTTATGACCTGTGGCTCAAATTTAAACTCGATTTGATGTTTGCCTTTTGGAATCACTAAACCTCTTAAAGTATAATCAACCTGAACGTGATTTACTGGTTTGCCGTCAAGATAAGCTTGCCAACCTTTAGGATAATACATTTCAGAAAAGACTGCAAAAGCGTCGTAACTTGATTGACTTTCATAAACCAAATGATTCATTTTGTAGTCTATAAGTTCAATTTTTGAAAGTGAATCTTTTTCAAATTGTTGTTGACCAAGTTGATTTGTATAAATTTCTTTAATAATTGCAACGCGTTTTGTGTTGATATTGCTTAAAGCTAAGATGGCTTGGTTGTCATCTTTTACAATATTTAGAGAATCTACAAACCAAGCATTGCCATTGGCTTCAGGATTAGGCTGAGCCATAATTTCACCTTGATTTTGGATGATATTGTATTTCACATTAAACATATTCAAAACTTCTCGATTGCCTTGTGCAATATGAAAATCAAAAATATCCTGAATGCGTTGTGGTTTAGCAGCGTGATAACCACCAAGCGATTTGTGAAAATAAGAGGCTCGAGCAGAATTAAACGGATTAACACTTAGGTCTAACACTCGAAAATGGGTTTTATCTTTTAAAATTTCTCGGTCAGCCGAATTGGCTTGAAAAGGTTTTTTCATTTCTGCTTGAGAAACAAAGTCATCTTCATTAACATAACGTTGATCTACCAAAACTAAATCTAAAACACAAACCAAACCAATAATTAAAGTTGCCCATTGCATTTTGAGCTTTTGCAAAAACCATAACCATAACACTCCTAAAACTAAAGCTACAATAAAAAGTGAACGCCAAGCATCAGCCATAAACACCGCTTGTCGGTCAAGTTTTAAGGCTCTTACAAAGTTTTCTCCTAATTGTTTTCTGAAATTATTATCCATAAAACCAGAAAAGTCAAACAAAGATTCTTTAAATAACATTAAAAAAACTAACAAGCCACCACAGATTATGGCACTCATTTTTAAAGCTTTTTTCTTTTCAACTTTTGAGGTTTTATCACTGAAAAAATAAGCCAAACCCACAAAAGCCATCAACGGCACACACAATTCAATTAAAACTTGGATAGAAGATACCGCTCTAAATTTGTCATACAAAGGCACATAATTGATAAATAATTTTGTTAAAACCGAAAAGTTATCGCCCCAAGACAAGAGCAAAGCTAAAATTGAACCCACTACAATCCAGGTTTTGAACTTGCTTCTTATAAGAAATAAAGCTAATATAAACAAGACTAAAACGCCAGCACCAATATACGCCGGGGCTGCTACAATGGGTTGTTTTCCCCAGTAAGTGATTACCTGTTGATTAAGAAAACTCAAAGATTCAGAGTGAGTCGCTCCAATTTTTAATAATTCTTTGTAGGCATGAGAATCAGTTGAAAATTGTTTTCTCTCAAAATCACCTTTAAACCTAGGTATAAATAAATTTAAACTTTCAGCAATGCCGTAACTGTATTCGGTGATATATTCGTATTCTAAAGCGGATTGTTTAGATTTTGGTTGACCATCAGTTGAAATGCTTACTGTGCTTTCTCCTCTTGTACTAAATTGAGTGTATTCTTGCGTGGCTAACAAATTGGTCGCATTTAGACTTAAGCCTAAAACAGCAGCTGCAAAAGCAACACCAACGCCTTTAGCAAATTTCGGTAAGGCTTTGTTTTTAATAGCCTCAATCAAATATACTATTCCAATCACCACACAAAGCAGAGTTAAATAATAAGTCATTTGAAAGTGGTTAGCAGCAATTTCGAGTGCCATACCTAAAGAAAGTAAAATAAAACCTTTTAAATATTTATGCCGTAAACACAACAACACGCCTGCAATGACAACTGGCATATATGCAATGGCATGAGCTTTGGCATTATGACCAACGCCCAAAATAATGATGAGATAAGTTGAAAACCCAAAAACCAATGCCCCAAAAAAAGCAATTAGTGGTTTGACTCTCAACACCAAAAACAAGATATAAAGCCCGATAAAATACAAAAACAAATAATCGGCTGGTCGTGGTAAAAACCTTAAAAATCGGTCAAAAGATTTGATGTAATGATGTGGGTAATTCGCCCCAACTTGATAAGACGGCATTCCGCCAAAAGCATTATCAATCCAATACGGTTCTTCATCGTATTTTTCTATGTGAGCTTTTCTATCTGCCGACATACCGATGTATTGCACGATGTCACTTTGGTAAATGATTTTATCTTGTAAAACGGGATAAAAATAAGCCACTGCAACAACAACAAAACCCAAGATAACTCCTGAATGAATGCCAATAGTTTTCCAGTTAATTTTCATTTAAAAAAAATTTGATGTGCCAAATTAATCAATTTCTTCAAAGTCGATATATTCTCCTACTTTTTCTTTGTCTTGTTTTGAAGATGTTTTGGAATGCTTAGAATAATCTTGTTGCTTTTCAAAAGGATTTTGACTGTGATTTTCATAACGCTTTTGAGCCTTTTTACCCAGATATTGAACAAAATATTTCAGTAAATACGGAAAAGCCCATTTGAAAATTAAACGAAGAATCCAAAATCCAATAACGATATATAAAAGTGTGATAAAAAAATCTTGCATAAAATGGTATTGGACTTGCAAAGTTAAACAACTTAAAACTTTAAGATATTAACATCTTATTAAAGTTGACAGAAATCAATTTATAGTTTGATTTTTATTAAGCATTATAAATAAAGGAAAGATTAGCTAAAAATTCTTAATTATCTAAATGTCTAAAAGGTTAAAAAAAAAATTAGAAATAAACCTCTCAATAGATTAAAAACACATCAACTATTAGCCTTATATTGAAAACCGCGAAATACTTTGGCAATTTGAAAAAACTTTAAACTCATAAACTCTTCGCTAAAACTTCTTCATCTGCTGTTTCATCATTTTGATTTGATCACCAAGCATATTGTGTTTATCCAAAGATTTAGCTTCTTTAATGAGCATTTGAGCTTCACGTTTACGGCGTTTAGACATCGCAATGCCAGCCAAGTTGAGTTTTGCCATAGCCAAATCGTGTTTCATAGATAAACCGAGACGAATAGCGGTTCTAAAATATTTTTCGGCTTTGGTCATATTGGTTTGCGACAAAATTAAACCGTGCAAATAATTGTAGTAACCTTGTTGTTTTTGGGTTAAAGCTGTTTCAGGATTTTTTATTTTATCCAACCATTTTTTAGTGCCTTCAAAATCTTGTTTTCTCAATCTTAAAAACGCTAACAATATAAGTTCGTTTTTGAAATATAAAAACACAAAAATACCACTGAGCAATACAAGCAATATGCCGTTACCGATATTTCCTTCTATGAATTGATATATAGCATAGGCAAAAACCAATACTGCTAGAATAAGCTTAATAATTTTGTTGAACATAGCCGTTATTTTGAATTTGCAAAGTTACGAAAAACCTATGGAAAAGATTTAAAAATTAATGTTGTAAAATTAAAAAGACTTTGTATATTTGCACCCGATAAAAATTAAGCATACAAACTTATAACATAGAGTCTGATGAAAAGAACATTTCAACCCTCAAAGCGTAGAAGAAAAAACAAACACGGTTTTAGAGAGCGTATGGCGTCTGCTAACGGCAGAAAGGTTTTAAAACGAAGAAGAGCTAAAGGTCGCAAAAAATTAAGCGTTTCATCAGAAACCAGTATGAGAAGAAAATAAAATGACAATATCTATTTTAATATTTTGAAAGTGTTACTTAACGGTAACACTTTTTTTTTATCTAAATTTAGTCCATTAAAAATACCATTCAATGCCAAAAAACCAAGATTTAAAAAGCATTCTAATTGTAGGCTCTGGTCCAATTATCATTGGTCAAGCTTGTGAATTTGACTATTCAGGCTCTCAAGCCCTGCGTTCGCTTAGAGAAGAAGGTATAGAAACTATACTTATCAACTCTAATCCAGCAACAATTATGACAGATCCAAGTATGGCCGATCATATTTATCTCAAGCCATTAACTACCAAGTCAATCATTGAAATCCTTAAAAAACACCCCCAAATTGATGCCGTGTTGCCAACAATGGGTGGACAAACCGCTTTAAATCTTTGTATTGAAGCAGATGAAAAAGGAATTTGGGATGACTTTGATGTGAAAATGATTGGCGTTGACATCAATGCCATCAATATCACTGAAGATCGTGAACAGTTTAGAAAACTGATGCAAGATATCAATGTTGGCGTAGCACCATCAAAAACGGTAACTTCTTTTCTGAAAGGCAAAGAAGTCGCTCAAGAATTTGGTTTTCCTTTGGTCATTCGGGCATCTTACACTCTGGGTGGTCTTGGTGCATCAATTGTTCACGACGAAAAAGATTTTGAAAAATCACTCACTCGCGGATTAGAAGCTTCACCCATTCACGAAGTCATTATTGACAAAGCTTTAATCGGTTGGAAAGAATACGAATTAGAATTGCTCAGAGATAGAAACGACAATGTTGCTATTATTTGTAGCATAGAAAATATGGATCCGATGGGTATTCATACTGGAGACTCCATTACCGTTGCACCAGCGATGACATTGAGTGATACTACATACCAACGTATGCGAGATTTGGCTATCAAAATGATGCGTAGCATTGGTAATTTTTCTGGAGGCTGTAATGTGCAATTTGCAGTAAGCCCAGATGAAAAAGAAGATATTGTTGCCATAGAAATCAACCCAAGAGTGTCTCGGTCTTCAGCATTGGCTTCAAAAGCTACAGGCTATCCAATTGCTAAAATTGCTTCAAAATTGGCTATTGGCTATCATCTCGATGAACTTGAAAACCAAATTACTAAAACCACTTCTGCTTATTTTGAACCCACATTAGATTATGTGATTGTAAAAATCCCAAGATGGAATTTTGACAAATTTGAAGGCTCTGACCGCGAACTCGGCTTACAAATGAAAGCCGTTGGTGAAGTCATGGGCATCGGGCGTTCTTTTCAAGAGGCTTTACATAAAGCTACACAATCACTCGAAATCAAACGCAACGGACTTGGTGCCGATGGTAAAGGCTACAAAAAATACGATACCATCATAGAAAAACTAACTCACCCCAGCTGGGATCGTGTATTTGTGATTTATGATGCCGTTCAAGCTGGTATTCCATTGAAACGCATTCACGAGATTACCAAAATAGATATGTGGTTCTTAAAACAATATGAAGAACTCTACAATCTTGAAGTTGAAATTTCAAAATTTAACATCGACAATATAACCAAAGAATACTTGCTTGAAGCCAAACAAAAAGGATTTGCAGATAGGCAAATCGCCCATATGTTAGGCTGCTTAGAAAGTCAAGTCCATAAAAAACGAAAAGAACTCGGCATCAATCGGGTTTATAAACTTGTAGATACCTGTGCTGCTGAATTTGAAGCCCAAACGCCTTACTACTATTCTACTTTTGAAGCAGAAGTTACGGATAAAAACGGAAACACATTTACAGAAAATGAAAGTATTGTTACCGATAAAAAGAAAATTGTAGTACTCGGCTCAGGTCCTAATCGCATTGGTCAAGGTATTGAATTTGACTATTGTTGTGTTCACGGCGTTCTTGCTGCTGCGGAATGTGGCTACGAAACCATTATGATTAACTGTAATCCTGAAACGGTTTCAACCGATTTTGATACGGCTGACAAACTTTATTTTGAACCGGTTTTTTGGGAACACATCTATGACATCATTCAGCACGAAAATCCCGAAGGCGTTATTGTTCAACTCGGTGGACAAACCGCTTTAAAATTGGCTGAAAAACTCAACCGATATGGCATAAAAATTCTTGGCACAAGCTACGAAGCTTTAGATTTGGCCGAAGATCGCGGAAGTTTTTCTAAATTACTTCAGCAGAATAATATTCCTTATCCTGAATTTGGCGTAGCCGAAAGTGCCGACGAAGCCAGAGAATTAGCTGAACAACTCGACTTTCCTATTTTGGTTAGACCATCTTATGTGCTTGGTGGTCAAGGGATGAAAATTGTCATCAACCAAGAGGATTTGGAAGCTCACGTTGTTGATTTATTGAGAAAAATACCTAATAACAAACTCCTACTCGACCACTATCTCGATGGTGCTATAGAAGCCGAAGCCGATGCCATTTGTGATGGCAAAGATGTTTATATTATTGGCATCATGGAACATATTGAACCTTGCGGTATTCACTCAGGAGATTCAAACGCCGTTTTACCACCATTTAATCTCGGTGATTTAGTCATGCAACAAATAATAGACCACACCAAAAAAATTGCTTTAGCTCTTGAAACTGTGGGTTTAATCAATATTCAATTTGCCATCAAAGACGATAAAGTTTATATCATTGAAGCCAATCCACGAGCATCAAGAACAGTGCCTTTTATTGCAAAAGCTTATGGTGAGCCTTACGTCAATTACGCCACAAAAGTGATGTTAGGACATAATAAACTCAGTGATTTTGAATTTAAGCCTCATTTGGATGGATATGCTATCAAAAAACCTGTATTTTCATTCAATAAGTTTCCAGAAGTCAACAAACAACTTGGTCCTGAAATGAAAAGTACTGGTGAAAGTATTTTATTTATTGATAGTTTAAAAGATGATGAATTTTACGAGTTGTACACGAGAAGAAAAATGTATTTAAGTAAATAAACCCTGCGACCTTTGCGACTTTGCGGTAAAAAAAATCTCGCTAAGACGCTAAGGTACATAAATATTTTTATAATGAAAACCCATAAAATAGCCCCATCTATTCTTGCTGCCGATTTTGCAAACCTTCAGCGTGATATTGAAATGGTCAACCAAAGTGAAGCCGATTGGTTTCATATTGATATTATGGACGGCGTCTTTGTCCCTAATATTTCATTTGGCATGCCTGTTTTAAAATCAATAAGCCAACACGCTAACAAATTTATAGATGTGCATTTGATGATAGTTGACCCTGACCGCTACATCAAAAATTTTGCGGATTTGGGCTCTAATTTACTGACCGTTCACTACGAAGCTTGCACGCATTTGCACCGAACATTGCAAGCCATCAAGGCTAATGGCATGCAAGCTGGCGTAGCTCTTAATCCGCATACGCCTGTCAATTTACTAAAAGATGTCATACAGGATATTGATTTGGTTTGTGTGATGAGTGTCAATCCAGGGTTTGGCGGACAAAGTTTTATTGAAAACACCTTCGAAAAAGTAGCCGAGCTCAAAGAATTAATTTTGTCTAAAAATGCTAAAACACTGATAGAAATTGACGGCGGTGTTACCGATAAAAACGCCAAACAACTCGTGCAAACGGGTGCTGATGTTCTCGTGGCTGGCAGTTTTGTGTTTAAGTCTAAAGATGCCAAGAAAACAATAAAAATCTTAAAGACTCTTGAGTTTTAATTATTTATCTGAATAATGGAATGACTTACCAAAAGCGTTCAATTGAAATTGCTCACCATTAAATCGACCATAGGTGTAATACTTTATCCAATCGCCAAGATTGATGTATTGACTATTTTGTTTAAGCTGAATATTTAAAGGTAAATGCCGATGACCAAAAATAAAATAATCATAATGTTCAGCTTTCAGTTTTTGTTTGGCATACTGCACTAACCACTCGTTCTCTTCACCGAGAAATTTAGCGTCTTCTTCGCCAGAAATCAGTTTGTTTTTCAGGGATAAATGTTGTGCTAATCTCACGCCCAAATCAGGATGCAACCATCTAAAGAGCCATTGGCAAAACGGATTGGTAAACACTTTTTTCATCCGTTTGTAGCCTTTATCTTTTGGTCCTAAACCATCGCCATGACCGATAAAAAATTGTTTACCATTGATTTCAAACACTTGTGGTTTGTGATAAACAGGAATATTCAACTCTTTTTGAAAATAATCTTTCATCCACAAATCGTGATTGCCAACAAAAAAATGAATGGGAATACCTGAATCTGTAATTTCGGCGAGCTTTCCGAGAATTCTCACAAAACCTTTTGGAACCACCGTTTTGTATTCAAACCAAAAGTCAAACAAATCACCCAAGAGAAAAATAACCTCAGCATCGTTTTTAATTTCATCAAGCCAATTCACCAATTTGCGTTCACGAACTCTGCTTTTCACTTGATTAGGTGCACCAAGATGGCTATCGCTAGCAAAATAAGCCGATTTTCCATTAGACAATTGAATGCTTTCAGTCATAAATTGCGAATTTACTGTATTTTTTTAAATATCAGCTCTGCCGTTTTTTGGCTTGCTCCTGCTCCACCGAGTTTTAGTTCTAAATCATAATAATCTAAAAACATCTGTTTTCTTTTGTTGGTATATAAAATTTGATGTAATTCATTTTTTAAGTTCTTAGCATTCAATTCACCTTGTATTAATTCTTTAACTACTGGTTTGTCCATAATAAGGTTGACCAAAGAAATATAATTTAGATTAATAATTCGTTTTGCAATTTGATAAGAAATACTACTGCCTTTATAGCAAACCACTTCAGGCACTTTAAACAATGCCGTTTCTAAAGTCGCTGTTCCAGAAGTTACCAAAGCAGCTGTGGATACGCTGAGCAAATTATAAGTTTCGTTCTGCACATAAGAAACACGTTTTTTGGCATTAAACTGTTCATAAAATTCAGCGTCTTGCCCTGGTGCGCCAGCAATGACAAATTGATATTCTGGGTAATCATCAACTACACTCAACATCACACTCAGCATTTTGGAGATTTCTTGCTTTCGACTGCCAGGCAAAAGTGCTATGATGGGTTTATCTAAAAGGTGGTGATTTTTAATAAATTCTGATACGCTTTTTGGTTTAAAGTCTTTAATAGCATCTAAAAGTGGATGACCGACAAAATGCACAGGAAAATCGTGTTTTTGCTCATAAAATTCTTTTTCAAACGGCAATATCACATACATCTCATCAATATCGCGTTTAATGGCTTTGATACGGTTTTCTTTCCAAGCCCAAATTTGAGGTGAGATATAATAATGCGTTTTAAAACCTTGTTGTTTTGCCCATTTAGCTATGCGAAAATTAAATCCTGGATAATCAATAAATACAATCACATCGGGTTGAAATTCTTGAATGTCTTGCTTGCAATATTTAATATTTTTAAAAATCGTTCTCAGATTCATTATGACTTCGGCGAATCCCATAAAGGCTAAGTCTTTATAGTGTTTTACCAAAGTGCCACCAACATTAGCCATCAAGTCGCCACCCCAAAACCTAAAATTGGCTTGAGCATCGATTTGTTGTAAAGCTTTCATCAGATTAGAGGCGTGCAAATCTCCAGAAGCTTCTCCGGCTATGATGTAGTATTTCATTTAAAGACTTAATTTATACAAAGGTAAGATAGAATTTACAATTATAAGTTTTGACAGTTGTTATTGGACAATATAATAATTTTAAAGATTAATTAACGCATAAATCAAAATTAGTCAACGTAAGTTCGATTTATTGAAAGCTATAAATCAGATAATTACATCTTTTTGTTAGCAAATTTTGTCATTTCGAACGAAGAATGAGGAGAAATCTCGTCCTACTGAGATGTCTCGTCGCTCATGCTTCGCTATGTCAACATGACAAATGGTTAAATATCTGTATTTTATATGAATATTTTTTATTGAAATTTATATCGAACTCACGTTAGTCAAGTTATTTTTATCTATAATCGCCTTGATTTTTAAATTTTCAAATTCTAACATTTTTACATTGAAATATTAATGTTTTACCTTTACCAAAATTTCACAGGGATTGAATCCATTTAAAACACTTTTTAAACACACCTTTGTCTATGGCTTAGCAACGGTTTTGCCTAGAATGCTGAGTTTCTTGTTGGTGCCGCTTTATACCAAACTTTTTTCTGATTCAGATTACGGCATTATCACAATAGTGTTTTCATATCTTATTTTTTTTAATGTGATTTTGTCTTATGGGATGGAAACTACCGTATTTAGGTTTTTTACCAAACAAGACCACAAAGACAAAGTCATCAGCACGGCGACGCTTTCTATTATTTTTTCGAGTCTGTTGTTTTTAATTTTTTCTATCATTTTTAATAGTGAAATTTCCAACGTTTTAGACCTCAACCCTTTTCATTATAAACTCATCACTTGGGTATTGTTTTTTGATGCCATTTGTGTCATTCCGTTTGCCTATTTGCGTATCAATAAAAAATCTATTCGCTACGCGGTGATCAAAATCATCAACGTTGCTGTTAATTTGTGTCTTAATGTGTTTTTTCTTTTAAAATTGCCTTCTTGGAAAAATGATGTTCAATTTTTAAACTCCATTTATGTCGCTGATTTTAGAATTGAATATATTTTTATTTCGTTTATTATTTCTAGCGGATTGACGTTTTTACTGTTATCTCCATTTTTTGTTAAACTGAAATATCAGTTTGATGCCAAACTTTGGAAAAGTATGATGAAATATGCTTTGCCTGTTTTGGTGGCTGGCTTGGCGTTTTCTATCAATGAAACTTTAGACAAAATATTACTCAATTATTTGCTACCAGAAAACATTGCCAAATCACAAGTTGGTGTTTATGCTGCGTGTTACAAATTAGCGATGTTTATGACGCTTTTTGCTACGGCATATCGACTGGGAATTGAGCCTTTTTTCTTTAGCCATTCACAAACTCAAAACCCCAAAAAAGCCTACGCTTTAGTCACAAAATATTTTGTGATTTGTGGGATTTTTATTTTACTATTCGTCGTGGTTTTTATCGATTATCTGAAACTCATTATCCAAAATGATGTGTTTTATGAAGCTTTAGGTGTTGTGCCAATTTTGCTCATAGCCAATTTGTGTTTGGGTGTTTATCACAATCTTTCGGTATGGTATAAAATCACAGACCGCACGAAATTTGGTGCAATCATTTCGAGCTTTGGTGCTGTTGTGACTTTAGCCATCAACATTATTTTTATACCGCTTTATGGCTTTAAAGCTTCAGCCATTGCTACACTTTGTGCCTACGGCAGTATGATGTTGTTGTCTTATGCTTTTGGCCAAAAATATTATAAAATCAATTATCCACTGAAACGCTTGGCAATTTATAGCTTATTAGGTATATCTTTTTCTATGCTTTCTTTTTACTTTTTTAGAGCACAAATTTGGATTGGTATTTTATTTATTTTAAGCTATTTAATTTTAGCTTTCTCTTTTGAAAAACGAGAATTACTGTATTACATCAAAAAAACATAATTTATGATTATTCCTATTATCAATACGTCCGATCACGATTTACCACAATACGAAACTAAAGATTCAGCGGGTTTAGATTTGAAAGCGGTTTGCGAAACTCCTGTTATATTAAAACCTTTAGAACGCACAATCATCAAAACAGGTTTGCACATTGCTTTGCCAGAAGGTTACGAAGCACAAATCCGTCCACGAAGTGGATTAGCGGCAAAACATGGCATCTCTGTTTTAAATTCACCAGGTACGATTGATGCAGATTATCGTGGTGAAATTGGTGTCATTCTTGTCAATCTTTCTCAAGACAATTTTGAAATCACCAATGGCATGCGTATCGCCCAAATGGTCATTGCCAAGTTTGAGCAAGCTGAGTTTAAACTGGTTGAACAACTCGATGAAACCTCTCGCGGTGATGGTGGGTTTGGGAGTACTGGACATTAATGTAGTTTTGAAGTTGCCTTTGAAATCAATTTATTCAAAACACTAATTAAAAATATTTTTTTTTAATTAATTATACTTTGCTCAGCTTTGAGTTAAAATCGCTTTGAGTAGATTTGCAAATTGTATTGTTTAAAACAAAAACCTATTGAAAGCTGAAGAAGTCATTGAAGTCTTGGGTGCTCGTACTCACAACCTTAAAAATATTGATGTAAAAATTCCTCGAAACCAACTTGTTGTCATCACAGGTTTATCGGGTTCGGGCAAATCGTCTTTGGCTTTTGACACGATTTATGCGGAAGGTCAACGCCGTTATATTGAAACTTTTTCGGCTTATGCCCGTCAGTTTTTAGGTAATCTTGAACGACCAGATGTCGATAAAATTGACGGTTTATCTCCAGTTATTGCTATTGAACAAAAAACCACGAGTCGTAGTCCACGAAGCACGGTTGGCACCATTACTGAAGTTTATGATTTTTTGCGTTTGTTGTTTGCTCGGGTTGGCACAGCCTATAGTTACAAAACTGGCGAAAAAATGGTCAGCTATACCGATGACCAGATTTTGAATAAAATTTTATCTGATTTCAAAGGCCAAGCAATTAACATCTTAGCTCCCAAAATTCGGTCTCGAAAAGGACATTATCGAGAGTTGTTTGAACAAATCGCAAAGCAAGGTTATCTTAAAGTTAGAATTGACGGCGAAATCAAAGACATTGTCAAAGGTCTGAAAGTTGACCGTTACAAAACCCACGATATTGAAATTGTAGTTGATCGATTAAAAGTTGAAGACAAACTATCAGTCAAAAAGCGATTATCAGACAGCATCAAAACAGCGATGAAGTTGGGACAAAATACCTTGATGGTTTTGGCGAAAGATGAAAAACAACCCGTGTTTTTTAGCCGCGAATTGATGTGCCCAACAACTGGAATTGCTTATCCCAAACCTGAACCCAACACTTTTTCTTTTAATTCGCCAAAAGGAGCTTGTCCTGATTGCAATGGTTTAGGGAAAAAATATGTGGTTAATCCTGATAAAATTATCCCTGATGATAGTTTGTCTATCAACAAAGGTGGCATTGAGCCACACGGTAAGGCTAAAAACAATTGGGTGTTTAAGCAGTTAAAAGAAATTGCTTTACATTTTGATTTTAAGTTATCTGATCCCATCAACAAAATTCCAAAAGAAGCACTTGAAGTAATCTTATATGGTGGCAAAGCAAACTTTAAGCATTACAACGAGACGATGAAAATGGATATTGTGCATCGCTATGATTTTGAAGGTGTTGCTACTTTTATTGAAAACACCTACAACGCTAAACAAACGTCAACATCTCTTACCCGTTGGGCAAAAAAATATATGGATCACATTTTATGTCCATCTTGCCAAGGCAGTCGGTTAAAGAAAATGGCATTACATTTCAAAATCAACAATCAAAACATTTCTGACTATGTCAACAAAGATATTTTAGAATTGTTTAAAGTTATTGAAAAATTACCCAAACAACTTTCTAAGTCTGAGCTTCAGATTGGGGAAGAAATCATCAAAGAAATCAAAACCCGATTACAGTTTTTAATCGACGTAGGATTGACTTATCTGAATCTTAATCGCGGGTCAAAAACTTTGTCTGGTGGAGAAGCACAACGCATTCGCATCGCAACGCAAATTGGTTCACAGTTGGTTGGGGTTTTATATATTTTGGACGAACCCAGTATTGGTTTGCATCAGCGTGATAATGAAAAACTCATTAATTCTTTAAAATATTTAAGAGATATTGGCAATTCTATTATTGTGGTAGAACATGATAAAGATATGATGCTCAGTGCAGACCACATTATAGATATCGGTCCTTTTGCAGGAAAGAACGGCGGCAAAATTATCAGTCAAGGTTCACCAGAACAAGTTTTAAAACACAATACACAGACAGCTCAATATCTCAATGGAACTAAAGAAATTGAAGTTCCTAAAAAACGTCGAAAAGGCAACGGCAAACATTTACATTTGGTTGGTGCAACGGGTCATAATCTTAAAAATGTCAGTATCAAAATCCCTTTAGGACAAATGATTGTCGTCACTGGCGTTTCAGGAAGTGGTAAATCATCATTGATTAACGAAACGCTTTATCCCGTATTGAATGCTCATTACTTTAATGGCGTTAAAGAACCTTTGCCTTATAAAACCATACGTGGGTTAAAACATTTAGATAAAGTTATCGATATCAATCAAAAACCTATTGGCAGAACACCGCGTTCAAATCCAGCAACCTATACGGGAGTGTTTAGCGAGATTAGAAACTTATTTGCTAAAACACCAGAAGCTCAAATCAGAGGTTATAAACCTGGTCGATTTAGTTTTAACGTCAAAGGTGGTCGTTGTGAAACTTGTGGTGGAGCAGGTTTAAAAGTTATTGAAATGAACTTTTTACCCGATGTTTATGTGGAATGCGAAACTTGTTACGGTAAGCGTTTTAACAGAGAAACTTTAGAAATTCGCTACAAAGGTCAATCTATAAGTGATGTATTGCAAATGACGATTGACGAAGCCACAGCGTTTTTTGAACCCATTCCTAAGATTTACCGTAAACTCAAAACTATACAAGATGTCGGTTTAGGTTATATCACTTTAGGTCAGCAAAGCACCACGCTATCAGGCGGTGAAGCACAACGTATCAAATTGGCAACAGAATTGTCTAAAATCGCTACAGGAAGCACGTTTTATATTCTCGATGAACCTACAACAGGCTTACATTTTGAAGATATTCGGGTGTTGATGACTGTTTTAAATAAACTGGTGGACAAAGGCAATACGGTATTGATTATAGAGCATAATATGGATGTCATCAAAATGGCTGACTATATTTTTGACATCGGTTATGAAGGTGGACAAGCTGGCGGACAACTCGTTGCTAAAGGCACGCCTGAGCAAATTATTAAAGACAAAAAATCTTATACGGCGAAGTATCTCAAAAAAGAATTAAATTAGCAGTCATTTTTGAATAATGAAGTTATGGTAAATAAACACTTTAAAAACTGGAACGAAATCAAAACCAACGATAGTTGGGCATTGTTTAAAATTATGAGCGAATTTGTTTATGGTTATGAACGGATGTCTGAAATTGGTCCATGTGTATCTATTTTTGGTTCATCACGGATGAAACCTGACAACCCATATTACGAATTAGCGGTAAAAGTTGCCAATAAAATCGTTGAACAAGGTTATGGTATCATTTCTGGTGGCGGACCAGGCATTATGGAAGCCGCCAACAAAGGTGCTCATCTTGGTGGCGGAACTTCTGTAGGTTTAAATATTGAACTGCCTTTTGAGCAACACGACAATCCGTATATTGATAAGGATAAAAATTTGGAGTTTGATTATTTCTTTGTCAGAAAAGTGATGTTTGTTAAATATTCGCAAGGCTTTGTTGTTATGCCAGGTGGTTTTGGCACAATGGACGAATTGTTTGAAGCAATCACCTTGATTCAAACCCATAAAATTGATAAATTTCCTATTATTTTAGTAGGCAAAGACTTTTGGTCTGGGCTTATTGATTGGATTAAATCAGTAATGGTGACTGAATTTGCAACGGTAAATGCAATTGACTTAGATTTGATTCATCTTGTAGATGATGAAGATGAAGTGATTGATATTTTAGATCAGTTTTACAACAAATACGAGCTTAGTCCGAATTTCTGATTTTAGAGAAATGCGAAGTGTGATATATGTTGGTTTGATGCTGTTTTGGGTTTTGACCGCTTGGTCTCAAAACACAGCTAAGATTATGTTTTACAATCTTTTAGATTTTCCTGAAGCACCACCTGATAATCGGGAATTGATTTTAAAAGATATAATAGACCAAGTGCAACCTGATGTGTTTATGGTTGCAGAACTACAAAACCAAAATGGAGCTGATCTAATTCTCAACCAAGCATTAAACGATACGCAAAATATTTATGCTGCTGCACCTTTTGTTTTTAATACTTCGGGTAGTGGTGGTACGATTAATCAATTGCTGTTTTATAATACACAAAAATTTGGTTTAGAGTTAACGGATATCATTCAAACTTCGCTACGAGATATCAATCGATATCAGTTGAAAGCTTTGACGGATCAAAATCAAACCAACCCGATAATTATTGATTTTTTTGTAGCACATTTTAAAGCCAGTCAAGGTGATTCTAACGAGCAAATTCGTTTTGATATGGCTTTAGATTTTACTAATTATATCAATGCCCATTTAAGTGCAAATGCCAATGTGATTTTGGCTGGAGATTTTAATTTTTACACTGCCAATGAAAGTGGATTTCAGCAATTATTTATTGGAAATACTATTATACCTATGCACGATCCCGTCAATCAATTAGGCGATTGGCATATCAATTCTACATATTCTGATGTGCATTCACAAAGCACAAGAGTAAGCAACTCTAACTTTAACGGTTTTGGTGCTGGCGGTGGATTAGATGATCGTTTTGATTTTATATTTGTTTCTGGAAATTTTTTAGATGTCAACAACCAAGCCCATTATATTGATGGCACTTATCAAGTTTTTGGTAATAATAGTAATTGTTTTAATAAAAATGTAAACGACACAACTTGTTCAGGGATTTTTTCTCAAAACATCAGAAATTTACTTTGGAATATGAGTGATCACTTGCCTGTTGTGATGGATTTAGAATTTGAACAAAATTTTCTGAACACAATCCATTTTTCTGATTCAAGTATATTCAAATTACCCGAAGGCAATATTGTTGACAATACTTTATTTTTAGAAATTTCAGCCACTCATATATCTGAAATAAAACAGCTCAATATCTACAACACTCTTGGACAACAAATGAAAACATTAGACGTTTTGAAATCAACAATGCGCATTTCTATGGATGATTTGTCAAATGGCATTTATATTTTGAAAGCCAACCGAGGAAATGCTTTAAAATTTGTAGTCTTACATTGAAAACATTCAAATTTTTATATCTCTTTTTTGGTATTACTTCTATTGCATTTTCACAACACGAGATGCAAGTTGAAGCTACTTTGTTGGATGATGCCAAAACCTTATCGATACAACAGCAGATAAATTTTAAAAATGAAACAGGAAAGCCTTTAGAATATATCTATTTATACGATTGGGTTAATGCTTTTTCTGATAAACAAAGTGCTTTAGGGCAGTGTTTTTCAGAAGAGTTTGTGAGAAAATTTCACTTTGCAGGAGAAGAAGAACGCGGTGGAACATTGATAAAAAGCCTCAACCATAATGAAAAAGAATTAATTTGGAAACGACCAAGCAAATATCCTGATGTTATTCAAATAAAACTTGATAAGACCTTACAAAATGAAGAGTCTTACAAAATAAACATTTCGTATTTTGTGAAAGTACCTGATGCCAAATTCACCAATTTTGGGGTTGATGGCGATCAACTAAAGCTAAAATATTGGCTATTAAAACCTGCATTTTATAAAGATCGATGGTTTATATATTCTCATCGACGGCTTTTTGATATGCCACAACAAGTTTTAGATTTAAAGTTAAAATTCAAAATGCCTTCATCTTATAATTTAGTTTCCTCTTTAAAAGATGAAATTGTTTACAAATCTAACAATCAAAACATTTACGAATTTCCAAAACAAAAGATTGTTGACACGGATATTTATTTACAACAAATTTCAGATTTTGACATCAATCAAACAGATTTTTCGACGCTGATCACCAATATCGATTCAGATGACCTTCAGCCCGAAGTCAAATCTATTATTTCTTATAGAGTTTTAGAGTTTTTAAATCAAAACCTAGGCAAATATCCATTTGAAAATATATTGGTATCCGAAGAAGATTATCAAATCGCCCCAGTATATGGGTTAAACCAATTACCAGATTTTATTCGTCCATTTCCTGACGGATTTCAATATGATATAAAATTGATGAAAGCCGTAACTGCAAAGTATTTAAAAAACACTATTCTTATCAACACTAGAGAAGATAAATGGATTATAGATGCCATCCAAATCGGGTTGATGATAGATTATGTCAACACCTATTATCCTGAAATGAAATTGCTTGGTAAGCTAAGTGATTTTTATGTTATCAAGTGGTTTCACGTAGCCGATTTAGACTTTAATTATCAATATGATTTTTTATATAAAAATGTAACACGCAACAATATCCAGCAATCTTTAAATACACCACAAGATTCTTTGATTAGATTTAATCAAAAAATAGCCAATCCTTATCAAGCAGGATTGGGGATAAATTTTTTAAAACATTACACCTCTAATGAAGAGATTAAAAATGGAATACAATCTTTTTATAAACAACAAAAACTTAAGTTTTCTCAAGTCGAGGATTTTAGAAATCACCTCAGCCAAAACACTTCAAAAAATATAGATTGGTTTTTTGAAGATTATATCAATTTAAAAAGCCCTATTGATTTTAAATTCAAATCTTTAAGACGAGACGATGATTCCTTGAAAATACAAATATCAAACATCAACAATACAAAAGTTCCCGTATCTTTATTTTGGTTAAAAGATAAAAATGTTTTAGATAAATTATGGGTTAAACCCTTTGATAGCATAGCCGAAATTACGGTAGCTAGAAAAAATGCCGACCGTTTAGCTTTGAATTATGATGGTGTTATTCCAGAAGTTAACCAAAAAAACAACTATAAACCCATCACAAAATTATTAGGTAAACCCATTCAATTTAAACTTTTTGATGATATAGAAAACCCAAAATATAATCAAGTTTTTGCTATACCAGAATTTTCATACAATATTTATGATGGCGTTTCTATTGGACCTAAATTTTTTAATGGTAGCGTTTTGCCTAAGCCTTTAGAATACAAAATTAAACCTAAATATGGATTGAAAAGCAATTCGATAGTTGGTTCATTGTCTGTTAATTATACATCTTGGCAATATGATCAAGATTTATATGGAATCACTATGGGTGCAAATGGATCGCGTTTTTCTTATAACTATGATTTGTTTTATGAGCGTTATTCAGGATTTTTAACCCTAATGTATCGCAATAATAAAGACCGTAGAAGCAATAAACGACAGTATTTTACCATTCGTTCTGTAAATGTTCGTCGGGATAAGGATATCAGCAATACAGTTGATGATCCAGATTACAATGTTTTTAATGCAAGATATACTTATCAAAATAAAAATTTAGATCGATTTTTTGTGGCTTCAATCGATTATGAAATCGCTCAAAAGTTCAGTAAAGTATTTGCAACTGCTACTTTTAGAAGACTTTATGAAAACAATAGACAGATTAATATGAGATTGTTTTTAGGAACATTCTTATTTAATGACACCCGTGATTCTGACTTTTTTAGCTTTGCTTTAGATCGGCCTTCAGACTATATGTTTGATCTAAATTATTACGGTCGTAGTGAAGAAAGTGGATTATTTAGCCAACAATTTATTATGGCAGATGGTGGTTTTAAATCTAAATTGCAACCTAGTTTTGCTAACAAATGGATAACTACACTCAATACAAGCACTACGATTTGGAATTGGATTTTTGTTTACGGTGATGCCGGTCTTGTAGGTAACAAATATGAGTCAACCAAATTCTTATACGATTCAGGGATACGATTAAATTTTGTAGAAGATTATTTTGAACTATATTTTCCCGTTTATTCAAGTCAAGGCTGGGAGTTTCAGGAAAATTATGACGAAAAAATCAGATTTATTGTCAGTATTGATTTAAAAACTTTATTCAAATTATTTACCAGAAAATGGTATTAGAATTATCTATTCCGATAAAAAATTAAGGTAAAATAACTTTATCTACAACATGCATTACCCCGTTAGTGGCTTGTATATTTGTGATGAAAATGTTGATATTTCTACCACTTTGATCAGTAATAGTATCGGTAGATGCATCAATATTAAAACTACTTCCTAATGTTTCTACAGTAGTATTGGCTGAAAAATCTTCGGCTCTGATAACATTTGAAGCCACAATATGTGTGTTTAGTGTTGAAGTCAATGTATTGGCATCCATATCCATGAGTGACTCAAGTTCAAGCTCTACAAATAAGTCTTCAAAAGCCTGATTGTTAGGAGCAAATAGTGTGAATGGAGCTGGGTTGTCTGAGCTGCTCAAGGTGCTGATAAAATCTGGTTGATTTTCTTGAGTTAAAGCCGATACTAATGTTGAAAAATTGTTGTCAGCATTCAAAAAAGTTACAATACTTGGCTGTGGTATAACTTGATCTACAACATGCACCACACCATTTGAGGCATTGATGTCTGGTTCTGTAACATTTGATGAACCGTTTAAGCTTATTCCAGCATCAACATTGACATAAATATTCAAAAAATCAGAATCACCTGTTATAGATTCTGTGGCATTGGTAAATTCGTATC
The DNA here is from genome assembly GCF_053628795.1 of Psychroflexus sp. MBR-150. Taxonomy (NCBI): domain Bacteria; kingdom Pseudomonadati; phylum Bacteroidota; class Flavobacteriia; order Flavobacteriales; family Flavobacteriaceae; genus Psychroflexus; species Psychroflexus sp. MBR-150. The sequence goes on along the minus strand of NZ_JBRJHB010000002.1, from coordinate 168,155 downwards.
CTGTTTCAAGGTCTGTTGATTCTGCTTTGCCACTCAAAACATGATTGAGTAAAATTTGAGAAATCTCTTCATTGCTAAGATTTGCTATATCTAAAGCTTGAAAGGCTTGATCTGTTGGAGCAAAAATGGTAAAGACACCACTATCTATAGTTTGGTCAAGTTGTGTATCAATTAGTAATTGCTCTAAGGTGTTATGGTTTGGGCTTTCTGCAATAATTTCAAAAATTGAAGGTGTATTGTCTATAATTTGACCAGCTTCATCATCGCTACAAGAAGTCATTGCTGATATCACTATAAAAATAGCAATTAGTGTTTTGATTTTACATTTCATAAGTGAAAAATTTGTGCAAATTTAATTATGTTTTTGTTTGTTTGATGTATAACCTTTGTTAATACCTAAGAAATTATTAAGAAATAAAAAAAAGTTAAATTGATATTATATCAGGTTAAATATTGTTAATAAAAGTAACTTATTTCAATAAAAATCGTTTCATATAATAAGACATTGCATTTATTTGAATTAGCCTTTAATAGATACAATTTTTTTAACATTAAACCTTTGATAATATCATCAAGGGTTTTTTGTTTACCACTTTATGATGGCGCTTGCCCAAGTAAAACCACTTCCAAAAGCTGCTAAAACTACAATGTCATCTGTTTTTATCTTATTGTTTTCCCAAGCTTCTGTAAGAGCAATAGGTATAGATGCTGCAGTAGTATTGCCGTATTTTTGAATATTGTTGTGCACTTGGTCGTTACTCAACTTAAATTTTTTCTGAATAAATTGAGCGATTCTCAAGTTAGCTTGATGCGGAATTAACATATCAATATCTTTAGCCGATAAGTTATTATGAGCTAAACCTTCGTTGATGACTTCTGAAAATCTTACAACAGCATTTTTAAACACCAATTGACCATTCATTTGTGGATAATACGGAATATTTTCTTGTGGATTTTCTTTAATTATTTCAGGCACCCAATATTTTGTGCTCGGTCCAATTAGCGATAACTCTTCAACAAACTTACCTTCAGAATGTAGATGTGTAGATAAAACACCTTTGTTTTTGTTTTCACATCGGGTTAAAACAGCAGCACCAGCACCATCTCCAAAAAGCACAGAAACGTTTCGACCTCGTGTGGTCATATCTAATCCACCGCTGTGATTTTCACTTCCAATGACAAGAATATTTTTATACATCCCTGTTTTGATAAATTGGTCGGCAACAGATAAAGCATAAACAAATCCGCTACATTGGTTTCTGACATCTAAAGCAGGACAAGTTGATATGTCAAGCATATCTTGGACTTGAACTCCGCAACCAGGAAAATAATAGTCTGGACTTAGTGTAGCAAAGACAATAAAGTCGATATCGTCTTTATCAATATTTGCACGTTCAAGTGCGATTTTTGCAGCTTTGTATCCCATAACCGCCGTGGTGTTGCCGTCGCCTTTTTTGATATGTCTTCGTTCCTTTATGCCTGTGCGTTCTTGGATCCATTCGTCAGTGGTATCCATAATTTTTGTAAGATCGTGATTGGTGACAACGTTTTCAGGAACGTATTTGCCTACTCCAGATATTTGTGATTGATACATATTTTATTGAATTGAAAATGCAATGTAAGTATATTTAGGTTTTTAAAATCAGTTAAATTCTAACAATAATTATGCACGCATAATAAATATATGATTAGATTTAAACCTGATCCTTGTAAATTCCTCAATCAGATCTTGAGATTTTTATTTTCGATAGAATCAAAAATCATTCATAACTTCATTTCACTATATTTGCCTTATATAATTTAAAATATGAGTTTTTTTAATTTTTTATTCAGTAAAACGTTTTTAAAAAATCTAGTTTTAGCTGTAATCCTAACTATCGTTTTAATCATTGGCTTGTTCTATTGGCTGAATTATTACACCAACCATGATGAATATATAGAAGTTCCAGATTTGAGTAAATTAGAAATGGATATTGTTGAAAAAAAATTAGACCAACTCAATTTGAGGTATGTCATTATGGATTCAACCGCTTACAATCCAGATTATCCCTCGTTTTCTGTTGTAGAACAAGATCCCAAACCAGGTCAATCGGTCAAAGAAAACCGTAAAATATATTTGACCATAAATCCGAAAGATTACGCTTTAGTGAGCATTCCAGAAAACATCATCGGAAATACCAAAAGACAAGTTTTGCCAACCTTAAAATCTTTAGGATTTAAAATTGGTGAAATTACTACAAAACCAGACATTGCAAAAGATGTAGTTTTAGAGCTGAAACATCAAGACAAAACATTAAAACCAGGCGATAAACTTAAAAAAACTAGTGTTGTAGATATTGTTGTAGGCGATGGGAGTTTAGATTATTCAGAATCAAATTAGATAAAATTCAAATGATGATGAATGACAATCAAAACGAAAACAACGACGATCTTTTTGAGCACTATCATTTTATTGCTGCAAAAGGTCAGGAGCCGTTACGAGTGGATAAGTTTTTGATGAATTTTATTGAAAATGCCTCAAGAAATAAAATTCAAAAAGCTGCAAAATCGGGTAATATTTTTGTCAATTCAGAAACCGTTAAACCCAATCATAAAGTTAAAGCTGGCGATGAAGTCAAGGTTTTAATGTCTTATCCACCTTATGAAAATTTATTAGAACCCGAAAATATTCCTATTGACATTGTTTATGAAGATGATGATTTGTTGGTGGTCAATAAAGAAGCAGGAATGGTAGTTCATCCAGGGCATGGCAACTATTCAGGCACGTTGATTAATGCACTGGTATATCATTTTGATAACCTACCCAACAACAGCTCAAACCGACCAGGTTTAGTGCATCGCATTGATAAGGAAACCAGCGGACTTTTGGTGGTGGCCAAAACCGAAGAAGCTATGACGCATCTCAGCAAACAGTTTTTTCACAAAACCAGTCAACGCGAATATGTGGCTTTAGTTTGGGGCGATGTTAAAGATGATGAAGGTACAATAGAAGGCAACATTGGGCGACATCCCAAAAACAGATTACAAAATACAGTTTATGAAAGTGATAAAGCTGAATATGGCAAACCGGCTATCACACATTACAAAGTTATTGAGCGTTTCGGCTATGTGACTTTGGTGTCTTGTCAACTTGAAACAGGGCGAACCCATCAAATTCGTGTTCATATGAAATACATTGGCCATACTTTGTTTAACGATTCCCGCTATGGTGGCGACAGAATTTTAAAAGGTACTAGCTTCACAAAATACAAACAATTTGTAGAAAACTGTTTTAAAGTTTTGCCACGACAAGCACTTCACGCTAAAACCTTAGGATTTGAACATCCAAAAACAGGTGAATATTTATCATTTTCAACAAACTTGCCTGATGATATGCAAGCTTGTATTGACAAGTGGCGAAATTATGCAAAACACGCTAAACATTAAGATCATTAGATTTCCCTATTCTAATATCTTAATTTTCTATAAAACAAAATCGTTTTGATGCTGTTTTTCTATTAAATTTACATCAAAAACGATTATGAAAATATTACTTTCTCCTGCTAAATCTTTAAATTTAGAACAAGATTTACCGACAAAAAACTATACAACACCACAGTTTTTAGATAAAACTGAAAAAATACATAAGGTTTTAAAACAATCTTCCAAAAATGATTTAAAAGATTTAATGTCAATCAGTGACAAATTAGCTGAATTAAACCACACAAGATTTCAAGATTTTTCTATAAATCATCAGCCTCAAAATTCTAGACCCGCAATTTACACCTTTGATGGCGATGTGTATGACGGTATAGATGCTTACCAATTATCGAAAAGTGATATCAATCGTTTGCAAGATAGGTTAAGAATATTGTCTGGATTTTACGGCATGCTCAAACCCTTAGATCTAATACAGGCTTACCGACTTGAAATGGGAACGTCATTAGAAGTTGAAAACGCCAAAAATTTATACGAATTTTGGAAAGAAACCTTAACAGAAACACTTAATAATGAATTAGAAGAAAATGAATTGGTTGTTAATTTAGCGAGTAAAGAATACTCTAAATCTATTCAAAAATCAAAATTGAAAGGACAATGGGTTGAACCTGTTTTTAAAGATTATAAAAACGGTAAACTCAAAGTGATCAGTTTTTATGCCAAAAAAGCCAGAGGCTTAATGACCAAACATCTCGCAAAAATTGACAATCCTAGTTACGAAGATATTTTAAAATTTAATGACGATAACTATGCTTTCAGCAAATCTGAAACAAAAAACAAAAACCAACCAGTTTTTGTGAGATAGCATTTTGTTTTCAATTAAACACTAAAATATAAATATTTGATTTATAATAGTTTATAAAATATTCTATTTCAATCTAAAAACGTACAATTAACCTGATATCAATTCAACCAAATTGAGTCAATTTGAATGAAATTCTGATACGAATTTTGTATCGAAACTTAACATTTTGGTTTCCAAAATCACATTCTAAAGTTATGCCAATTAAAATGATTAATTTGGTTAATTAAGGTATTATAATACCGACGTGGCAGGCAAGTATTTCAAGAACTCTGTACATTTTAGAGACATTTAAAATAACATTCAGTGTTATTTCTTACGCATATAAATATCTATAGGAACGCCTTTAAAATCAAAGTTTTCTCTGATTTTATTTTCAAGAAAACGCTTGTAAGGCTCTTTGACGTATTGCGGTAAATTGCAGAAAAATGCAAACTGCGGATGATGTGTGGGTAATTGGGTGATAAATTTTATTTTTACATATTTACCTTTCACTGCAGGCGGTGGAAATTTTTGAATCAAAGGCAATAAAACATCGTTAAGTTTACGGGTTTTTATGCGTTTACTTCTGTTATGATAAACTTCAACTGCTGTTTCAATAGCTTTAAAAATACGTTGTTTGTTAATGACTGAAATAAAAACAATTGGCACATCGGTAAAAGGTTCAATTTTTTGAAGAATGTGGTTTTGAAACTGTTTTAAAGTGTTGGTTTCTTTATCGACTAAATCCCATTTATTGACTAAAATTACGATGCCTTTCTTATTCCGCTGAGCCAACCAAAAAATGTTTTGCACTTGTCCGTCAAAACCACGTTGAGCATCGACAAGCACTAAGCATACATCAGAACTTTCAATAGCTCTTACGCTACGCATTACCGAGTAAAACTCAAGGCTTTCTTTCACCTTAGCTTTTCGTCTAATACCAGCGGTATCGACCAAATTAAAATCAAAACCAAAACGATTGTAGTGAGTGTCAATAGAGTCACGCGTAGTTCCAGCAACATCAGTAACAATGTAGCGTTCTTCTCCAATCAAGGCATTGATAAACGAAGATTTTCCAGCATTTGGGCGGCCAACAACGGCAAACTTGGGTAAACTTTCTTCCTCTTTGATTTCTTCTTCAGGAAGTGCTTTGACCAAGTCGTCTAACAATTCGCCCGTGCCACTGCCGTTGATGGCAGAAATATTGTAATATTCGCCAAGACCTAAGGCGTAAAACTCCATAGCATCTTGAATATTTTTGCTACTATCAACTTTATTGATAGCAAGAAAAACGGGTTTTTCAGCTTTTCTTAAAATTTTAGCCACATCTTCATCCATAGGAGTGAGACCTTCTTGAACATCAACTAAAAATATAATGGCATCGGCTTCTTCAATGGCGAGATGCACTTGTTTATCGATTTCATTTTGGAACACATCATCGCTGTTTTCTACATAACCGCCAGTATCAATCAATGAAAAGGCCTTGCCATTCCATTCAGATTTTCCATAATGACGGTCGCGTGTTACGCCACTTTCAGCATCAATAATGGCTTCACGCCTTTGAATCATACGATTAAAAAACGTGGATTTCCCTACATTTGGGCGACCAACAACAGCAACAATATTCGACATGGAATTTTAAAATTTTTGCAAAGGTAAGGTTTTTCTTAGTTCTTTTATCAATATGCTAATAAGTGAAATTTTTATGATATCAAATAAACTCTGATTATGGATGTTCGGGTAATTGTTTAAAAGGTGAGTTCGATTTAATAATTCACATATTTTTAATCATTTATAGAATATTTATCTCTTTTTGTCACTTATTTTTCTAAAGATTTAAGCATTTTAGGTTGCTCGTTTTGAATTTCTCTAAAAAATTGTGTAAACTCATTTTCAAAACTATCATAATGTTCAATCAATAAATCTACAGAATCATCCAGCTGTGTTTTGAACTTGGTTTTATGATTCATTTGATTGAGAATATCTCTAAGATCATCAGTGTTTTTATAGCTTACCAACCAATTATATTGTTTCATCACAGGAAGAATTTGATTCACTTTTTTAGGTAATTCTTTACGCCTTTTGTCTAAAGAATTATAAAAAGATGTGGCAAAATGAGTTAAATCTTCTGAAGAATAATTGTCAAAATTTTTAGCTAAGAAATGATCATAAAACATATCGACAATCACGCTGCTGTAATGTCTGAATTCAGAAAATAATCGTTTTTTGCTTTGTCTAAAAATAGGATGTGCATCGGTGTAAGTATCAATAGCACGATGAAGAAGTATGCCTTTTTGAATATTGGTAGAATAATTTTGATATCGACTTCCATAAATAAAATCAGCGATAAAATTACCGATTCTGATGTCTTCATTTTTTCCAGAAAGATATATGTGAGCCAAATAATTCATAGTTTAAAAGTAGAACAAATTAATGTATCATCCTTATAATTTATGTATTTTTGAGTAAGTTTTAGAAAATCAATTCTTTTTTTAATTTAATTTATGACACTAATCAAATCTATTTCAGGAATCAGAGGTACTATTGGCGGTAAAGTTGGTGATAATTTAACACCGATTGATGCGGTTAAATTTGCTGCTGCTTATGGCACTTGGCTAAAATCTTATCGCAAAAAAGACAACTACAAAGTGGTTATAGGTCGCGATGCCAGACCATCGGGCAAAATGATACAAGAACTCGTTATCAACAGCTTACAAGGTTTGGGTATTGATGTGGTTAGTTTAGAACTATCAACTACGCCAACCGTTGAAATGGCGGTAAAACTCGAACATGCCGACGGTGGCATTATCATCACCGCAAGTCATAATCCTGTGGAATGGAATGCTTTAAAATTGCTTAACGAAAAAGGTGAATTTTTAGATGGCAAAGAAGGTAAAGCCATACTTGACTTGGTTGAAGCCGAAAATTATAATTTTTCAAAAGTTGAACATCTCGGTCAAAGAACAAATCACAATTCTTATATCGACTTACATATTGAAGAAATTTTAAATTTAGATGATGTTTTAGTCAAAGATATCAAGCTTCAAAAATTTAAAGTGGTTTTGGATGCTGTCAATTCTACAGGTGGAATTTCTATTGTGCCACTTTTAGAGCAACTTAACGTAGAAGTTATTCAATTATATTGTGAACCAACAGGTCAATTTCCACATAATCCTGAACCGCTTAAAAAACATTTAACCGAGTTATCTAAAACCGTAATTAAAGAAAATGCAGATTTTGGAATTGCTGTTGATCCAGATGTTGACCGCTTGGCATTTATGGATGAAAACGGCGAGATGTTTGGCGAAGAATACACTTTGGTGAGCGTTGCAGATTATATTTTGTCTCGAAGAAAAGGCAATACGGTGAGCAATCTATCTTCATCTCGAGCCTTGAGAGATGTGACTGAGAAACACGGCGGTCATTATACAGCAAGTGCAGTTGGAGAGGTTAATGTGGTCAAAACAATGAAAGACACCAATGCGGTAATTGGCGGCGAAGGCAATGGCGGAATTATTTATCCTAACTTGCATTATGGCAGAGATAGTTTAGTGGGTTTAGCTTTGTTTTTATCACACCTGAGTCAAAAACAAATGAAGGTTTCTGAACTGAGAAAAACTTATCCAAGCTATTTTATGGCTAAAGAAAAAATTCAATTAACCCCACAAATTGATGTTGATCAAATCCTTAAAAAGGTTGAAAAATTATACCAAAATGAAGAACTTACAACAATAGATGGTGTGAAAATAGATTTTAAAAATTCTTGGGTACATTTAAGAAAGTCAAATACCGAGCCTATTATTAGAGTTTATACCGAAGCCCAAACGCAAGATGAAGCTGATCAATTAGCCCAAAAAATGATTTCTGAAATTAAGACATTGACTTAAAAGTTTAAAAAACTGTTTAGCCCGAATTATTCAAAGGAAATTTTCTATTGAATAATGACGAAAAATGCTCAATTATGAAAGATTATGTTTCAATGAATAATTTGGGTTAAATTTTCGATATTTGAGCAATAATGTAGGTCAAGAGAGAAAAACAAAAAACCCAAATGTATTGGACATCAGGGTTAAGTGTGTTTTTGTTAGAGGTGTCGAGCGGATTCGAACCGCTGTACAAGGTTTTGCAGACCTCTGCCTAGCCACTCGGCCACGACACCTTTTAGGATTTGCAAATTTAGTTATTTTATAATAAAATAAAGACTATTCTCTACGTTTTATCATTTTTACACTGACAGATTCTACATCACCTATAATCGGTGGATTAAGTTTTGCGACTTGTGTTTTTATACGTTTAACTTTCGAAAATTCTTTGAAAACTCTACTATTAATTCTTTGAGCAACATGTTCTAATAGTTTTGAAGGAATAGACATCTCTTGTTTTACTATTTGATTAAGAATCACATAATCTACAGTATCCTTTAGCTTGTCTGAATTTGAAGACAGCTCCAAATCTACATCAACTTCTACATCAACTCTGTAATTACTTCCAATTTTAGATTCTTCATCAAGACAACCGTGGTAGGCATATACTCTGATATTTGATAAAATAATTTTGTCTAACATAAAATTTAAAAACATTAATAGTCAAAATACCAATTAAACAAATCGGTTCTTAAACCAAAATTGACCCAAGCTGTATTGTTATCAAAAGTTCTGTCGTTTTGTATAGTTGCATTAAAATCACGACCAATAATGTTTAGGTAAACCTTAAAGTTTGTTGCTGGATTGATGAGATAGCCTGCTTCTAATTCGGCATAATATGAATTGACCCGATTACCTTGGCCAATGGTATTACCCGTTTCACTAAACAAGTTATCTTCTGTTCCAAACAAATCTGAACCGTAAAAAGGATCAAGATCAGCTTCGGGTTCAAAACCACGCTCGCCAAATATCAATTTGGTATGACCAAACCAACGGTTTTTGCGGTAGCGTACAATAGCGATTATTTCCCTAAAATTTGCACCCCAAAGATGAGCTAAAGATTGACCGTTATGGGTATAATTTGTGCTAATTTTATTATGCGAATATGTAAAAGGTCTAACTTGATTGTATTCTAATTGAAGGTCAAAGTCTTTAATTTTAAAAGCATCAAAATATTTAACCCCAAGCTGCAATCCAAATTTGTTTTTAAAACTATTGTTGCCATCAAAAACATCATTAAACGAAAGTTCATCTATAAGCAATTGTCCATAAGAATAAATATTGTCTGTCCATTTGTATTTATAGTTAGCTCCAACCATAACTTTACCACCTTCAGTGCCTGTAGAAAACTCAACCATTTGATAGAACAATAAGGGGTTGAGATAGCTGATATCAAAGCCGCGTTCTTTTTCATTATCCCAAATAGCAGCTTCAAACAAGCCAATGTTAAGCCTTTTATTGACGTTATAACTCAAATGATGAATGGCCATAAATTTAGTTTGATAGGCTTCGCTCTCAGTTAATAAGTTAGTGTTTCTAGTTTGCATCCAAATATTGGTATATTTGATTTTCCAAAATTTGGCATCGACTTTAACGTATGGATAAGGACTTGCGTTATCGCTTAAAAATAAAGACCGATAGCCGTCACCTATAAAATTTTTATAATTGCCTAACTGAATATTAAAATTATCATTGAAACGGTAATTGATATAGCCTACTGTTACAGGGTAATCAAAGGCATCAGAATTAAATTTTTTAGCCACTCCACGACCTGGTATAATAGCTGGATTACCATCTATTGGTGCTCTTGAGCGTGCTAAACGATTATAGTAATCAGCAAAACGACCTTGACTTTCAAAGATAGCACCGTAATATGTTAGTTTATTTCCAACACCACCTTGAACAAATCCTATTCTCGTGTTGTTGTAAGTGTTTAGACTGTTGTCTGTATCTCTTCCTAATTGCAAATCAACCCCAAAATCTAAGGCAAGCCAATAATTATTACCACTGACTGTGGCGAGATGTTCATCAAAAAGTTTTCGTCCAAACCAAGAGTTTTTATTAAAAGCTAAATCGCTGTTTTTTTCTTTAAAATCGTAATATGGCTTTACATCTTTGTAGGTAAACGGTTTTTGTGAAGTATGAGAATTTGTTCCTATTAAATTCATTTCTCTGTCAAAACGATTGTAGATTTCGTGAGATAATGGGATATAAGCATAACTAGAAAACAACTCAGCATCATATTTTTTTGTTTCATTATCTACCGCTTCAAATTCTTGTTTTGCCTTTATTAAAGACTCAGAAAGTTGTGTTTCTTGAGGTTTTATTTGTGGGTGAGTTGAAGAAATTGCAGATTTATCTAAACCATTTTTATGAAAGGGATAAATCAAATCAACACTAAATTGCATAAAGCTAGGATTACCATAAGTTTTAGCTGGCTTTACTTTTGGCAAACTGTCAAAGGCTTTTTCAAAATTCTGTTTTACTGTTTGACTATCAGCATCTATAAAGATAAGATTGAATTTACCATTTTTATCAACATCAAATATCAAAGAAACTTTTTGAGATTTTGGTAAACTATCATTAGATGTGTTTTTTAAAAGCTGTTTTAAATGGTTATTAAAATTAGTTTCAAAACATTCTTTTTGGAGCTGAATTTGATCAACCTCGCTACATTCTTCAAATATTGGGTATGATGTATCTTGTGCTTTTGCAGTAAAGGTTATAGCTATAATGATTAAAAGATTGAGTAGTAGTTTCATTTTATTTTTAGATTGGTCAAATTTAATGAATTATAAGTCAAAGTCGTTTATAAAAAAACCTAAGCCTATTCAGGGCTTAGGTTAATAATTTATCATTATATTTAAAGTTATTCTTGAACAAAAAAGTTGATTGGTAAGCCATAAAGTACACCAACTTTTTGGCCTCTTTGTTCGCCAGGTATCATTTTGGGAAGTCCTTTGATAACTCTAATAGCTTCTTGCTCTAATCTTGGATGAGGTCCACGAGCTTTAACGTCAACCACGTCTCCATTTTTATCGATTTTAAATTGAACACTTACTCTATTTCTACCTGTTAAACCAAGTTCTGAGCCTAAGCTTCTATCAAAATTTTTATCGACATACTTGCTGATTTTTTCATTCATGCATTTCTTTTTGTCCTTGGCATTTTCGCAACCTGGAAAAATTGGCACTTGCTGAATAATAGCAAAAGGAACATCACCTATTTCTTCTTCAACTTCTTGAACATCTTCTACTTCTACCACTTCCATTTCTGTAGTTTCTGTAGATTCAATAACTTCTTCTTCAATTTCAGAGTCATCTTCTATAACTTCAATAACTTCAGGAGCTGGTGGCGGTGGTGGCGGTGGCGGTGGCGGTTTATTTTGCATTTCTGTAATCGGCACATCTTCTTCTTCAAGCATGTCTAAATTTACAACTCCAGTATCGATATCTTCCTTGTCGTAAGTCTTCCATTCAATTGCTCTCCAAGATATTAATAGCATAAGTGCTAAACCAATCTGAAAAAACAGTAAGCTTTTATTCCTAAGGTCTTTGTCTGGATTTTTTTTAGTTTCCATAAATTTTTAATTTGAGATTACTAAATTATATTTATTTTTCTAAATATCAAATGTTTTTATTGATAAAATATTTTTCAATAGGTAAAAATAAAATCAAACCGCACATTATACCTAAAGCGTTTGCTAAGATGTCTAACAAATCAAAACTTCGATAATTTGTTAATACCAATTGCATAACCTCAATAATGATACCAAACGTTAATATTAGTGATGCTATTAGAAATTTTAGTTTATTTTGAATAGATTTATTTTTATACTTAAAATATATTAACCATAAGAATATCATCAATAAATATGATAATGTATGGTAAATTTTATCATTAATTTTAAGGTTAATAACTTCTAACTTACTCTGATTGATGAGTGATAAAAACAATATAAGGAGACTAAAAGCTACAGCAAAAAAAAGAGATAGCTTAACCTTCAATGTGTTTTTGGTATTCATCGGCTGTGAGTAGGTCAGATATTTGGTTAGAGTCGTTTAGTTTTATTTTTATAATCCATCCTTCATCATAGGGTTTGTCGTTTACCAATTCTGGTTCGTCTTCTAGTTGTTCGTTAAATTCTATTACTTTTCCTGATAGAGGCATGAACAAATCTGAAACTGTTTTAACCGCTTCTACAGTTCCGAATACTTCTTCGCTTTTAAGTTCTTCATCAATAGTTTCAACTTCAACATAAACAATATCTCCAAGTTCATTCTGAGCAAAATCAGTAATACCAACTGTGGCGATGTCTTTGTCTAGTTTAACCCATTCGTGGTCTTTTGTGTATTTTAAATTTTCTGGTACTTTCATTTTATATATTTTAAGGTTGTTTAGTTTCCAAAGTTATATGTCAAGCGTATTCCAGTTCTGATAGTGGTTTGAGGAAAAATAGTCGATATGGCATTTTGAGAAAAAGTATGGTCGTAAAAGAATGCGGCATTTAAATTTCTTGTCAACCCATAATCTGCTGTAAAGTTGATAGTCCAAATATCTTGTCCTGAAGTTGTGCGATTGTTTAACACGTCAAGGCTTCTTATAATAGTTTCGTTTCGTCTAAAAGAAACATCGGCTTTTAGATTTAAATCACTGGAGAGCACTCGCCTATTTCCTTCAAATTTTGTAACAATGCGTAAATCTCTTATCCTGTAGCCTAAACCCAATCTGTATTCATCACCTTGCATTTCTGTGAGTAAATTATTATTAAAACTTAATGACAAAACTCTATCTCTTTTAATTTCTGCTAATATACTTATAGAATTTTTCATCTCAAAATCTACTTTTACTAATGGTGAAAATTGTTCTGAAAGATTTATATTTCCAATTAAAAGTTCATTGATAAAATTGCCGTTTTGGTCTTTATTAAACTCTCCAAAAGGGTCAATGCGGTCATATTCAAGGTTATTTTGAAATTGATTGATAGTGTAATTTGATATATAACCATGCTCAATAGAAAACCTGTTAAAATTATCTTGAAACCATTTGATACGCATAAGTCCAGTATATTTTATGTTCCAGTTGGGAATTGGCGTATCTCTAAATGCACCAAGCTTGACAGATGATGCATCTTGTCCAGTATAAGCTGCTAAAAATGCTGGCAAAAGCACTGATTGGTTGGTTTTGCCAAAACCTTTAGGGAAGCCATCTTCATCTAAGTTATCAGGATTATCAGGATTTATGCCTGCCTGAGAAGCTAATCTTCTAGCAATAACCAATCTATTTTCTCTAAATTCTTGAAATGTAGGTGAGTTTTCTGCGGTTGATGTTTCAAAAGCGGTTCTAATTAAATTTGTAGTAATATTGAAGTTGCCAAACAAATTAGGCGTTAAAGATTGATATTGAAGTGTTTCTGGATCTACTTTGAAGTTTTCAGTATAGGTATCCATATACATTCTATTGGCTAATAAATCTATGGTCAGACCTGGCAGGAGTTTTAAACCAGCTTGTAAGTCTAATTGCTCTGTGAGATTTCGAGTATATTGATCGTTAAAATCTTGAAAAAGCGTTATCCAACCTTTTCTCGCTGCTATTTCTCTGATATCTCTTTGTCCTCCAAAGACAAATCCAGCAGTAGGTTTTAGCGTACCAGCAAAACCAACATTGTTAGTATATCCTGGCAAAAATATTCCTCGACTTTCTGAATAATTAAACTGAACATTATCTAATGCTCTTAGTATTGTTACTCCTGTGTTTAAAAGCTCTATGCCAAAACCATTGTCATCATCACCATCTGTATTTTGTGGTTGGGGTTGTTGATTTTGATTGGGTTGCTGACCTCTTTGACGACGACTTCTTTGATTGTTTAATCTTTGGTTTGTATCAGTTTGTCCCTTTTTCTTTAAACCGATATAATCATAAAATGTCGCCATACTTAAATTTCCATTAATTTGATGTTGAGAAGAGTTTTGGATAGAGTTACCCAAATCTGGTATTCCTTCTAAGTCTCTTAAAATTTCAGAGCCTTTTTGCCATAAAAAATTTCCTGTATATGAATATTGTGCATTGACAAATTTTAGTGCTGGTATTTTGTTAAAAGGCAAATTATAATTAATCTGCAAGGCTTGTGAATGTCTATTAGGAATACCTGTATCAAAAAAATCAGTCCAAATTCCTACACTTTCATCTTGTTGATTGTTTTCATCAATAAAATTTCGAATGACTCTATTTTGACTCGAGCTAAAATTAAAATTCAAAGATTCTGTTAATTGATAATCTAATGCAAATTGCCAATCAAAAAAGTAATTGCGTTGATAAAGTTTTGGTAAACCTAAACTGCCTTCGGGTAAATTAAACTCTCTAAATTGTAGCTCACTATACTGTCTGTTTATTGTTGTGCTAGCAGAAACGCTAGTTGGTAATGCATTAAAATTAAAGTCTTTTATCAAATCAAAATACGGACTTTTTTTCAAAAACTCGTTGTCTTTTAGGGGTTCAACTTTCACTTGCGGAAAAGCATAATTGTATGTAGCATTAACGTCAACGCTTTGATCTACAGACTCTTTAATTTCAAAGTCTCTATGATCGATTTGATTATAAGTACCAGAAAAGGCAAAGTTTTCAACATCATAAGGCATCGGGGTCTTTGTGGTATTGGTTCTTTCTTTTCTCAGCCCAATAACACTCACGCTTTGACGCCTTGTATAATCTTCGGCTCTTTCTCTCAATTCATCTTCTGTTTGTTGGTCTTGTGCATTGTCTAACAAGGTTTCTAACTCTATATCTCTCAATACAGGATCAAACTGTGGTGTGATTAAGGTTTCACCACGGCTATAAGAAAATGGGATTTTTATACCCCAATCTTGTGGCAAAAGCTGCCCAACATTTATACCAGTTGTAACATCATATTCTTGAATATCTTCTCGACTTCTTTGATTAGGACCATCTTCTATATTACCAAAACCAATTGTGCTTTGCCTTCCTGTAGCAGTAATCGTAGCAAAATCAGCTAAGTTGGTATCTAAGTTTAAAAGACCTGCCCAACCGCCTTGATTTTGTAAGCCAGATAATCTCAATTCATTAAACCAAACTTGACCTGATATGTTTTGAGCAGTTTGGTTTTTGACCCCTAACATCAACACTCTTATGTCACCAAAACTTGGGTTTCCTTTTATACCAATTCTTAAGTCTTCGGTTTGTTCAGTGCCAGTAACAGGTTCTAAGTTTTCATTAAAAAAGTTAAGCTCTAAATTGCTATAAGCATCATTACCAATTACTAAAGCTTTAATTTCTTGAAGCAAATTCAATGGCAAATTAAGGTCATTTTCTAAAGGCCAAACACCACGTGGCGTAAAATCACCACCTTCACTAACTTTTAAAGGGATTTCTATTTGATAATAGTTGTTTGTAAAATCTAATCCCATTCTAATAAACGCTACCATTTGATTATCTTGTAGCTGAATAGCAGGTGGCGGTAAAGCTTGTGCGTGTAAAAACATTTCTAAGTTTTCATACTGACGCATATCAACTCTAAAATTTTTAAAAACGCCTCTTGAGTCTTGAGATTCTAAGTTGTTTATCAGTAAAGCTAAAGACTGTTCATCTTCTCTTACACTTTGGTTATTGTTCACCAATTCTTCTCTTACAACACCTGGTGGCGAAACATATTCGGTGGTATTTTCTTCGCTTACTGATTGTGCACTAAAGGAGGTTGAACCGTTGGTTTCAGGATCTGATCCATTTGGCAAAATGGGTTGTTTGTAGGTTAAATAATCACCTCTAACAAGGTCTAATGATCCAAGTCTTAGATGTATTTTTCTATCAAAATCGGTAAGATACATCCGCATGAACCTAACCGATCTTAAATCAGCTATTCCACCTACAGCAAATTCTTGACTTGTATTGAGAGGAACTCTGAATTGAACCCACCTTACTGGCAATTGTTCGCCGTTGGGAAGTGTTGCTGTTGTTTCTCTCACATCGGTTATATAATCTTGATTAATACCTGGTTGTGTACTGGTATTGTTATTCACACTCATATTAGGAAATACAGGGACTTTGTATTCAAAATAGCTATCAATAGTGTTCATCGTATTATCTCTATTGACATCTTCAACATCAGGAAATGCAGAATTTCCTCTATTGTTTTGAGAAACTTCGGTTATGTTATTACCTTGAGTTCCATTATAATTTTCGTAACGTTCTACAATATTTCCATCACGATTTAAATAATAAATATAATCATCATTTGATGGATCGTTTAAATTTGCGAAGTTTGTAAACTTTTGGGCTTCTTGAGCATTGTTTAACCCATCAAAACCTGCATCTTGATTGGTTCTTTCTTGACCATCTGTATCAAAAGCATAAACTAAAGATTGTTCGGTTGGTAATTTAGAAAATTCTGTTGTTATGGTATTGGCTTCGCCACCATCTTCTGGCAAGCCATTTTCGTATTGTTTTCTACCATCTTTAAGTATATCTTCTGTGATACTTCCTAAGTTCAAAACCATTTGGCCACCATTATTGCCAGCATTTTCTGGATAAATAAAAGGATCCATTACCCAAAATTCGATAAACTGGACATTGGCACGTTCAAAATCTGTAGTTTGAAGCCCTCGCATTATACCACCAAAATTTTGTTCTGGATTTGGCAAGGTATTATTATTTGCAGCAGCAGAATTATAATTAAACATTCCACGTCGAGTTGGGTCAAAAGATAAATCAAGGGTAAAAATGGTTTGAATCTGACCTGTTACGATATCTGTATTAGGAAACAATTCATTGACTAAAATTCTTCGCGTTTTATAATCAGACAAATCTTGATCGGAAATGGCAGCTGGTCTTTGTGTGCTGTAAAAAATAGGATCTATAGAATACCAATTTAATTTTGCTCTAAAATCATTAATTCTTATATCGTTATTGGTTTCAAATGACCCATTAATATCGTTTGGTCCACGAAAACCTATTGGAACACTTGCCAACTTCCAAGGGTCAGGATTAAGTAGTGAAATTGAAGTTTGCGAGCCTTCAAAGTCATCGACATAAGATGTAGTTTCTCCATTAAAATTATCAGCTTTTGGTGAACCTGGGCTTAAATAAGCAAATTCGCCTCTCAACGATAAGTTTGATGGCACATCTGTATCTATGTTTGGTAGCTTGTTGACAAGTCTTGTGAAAAAAGGCACTTCAGTGTTATAATTAAAGTTAAACCCGTAAATCGTGTTATTGATCGGCTCTTGATTAAAATCAGCTTTCTGAGTTAATGGTCTTTCGTTTAAGTTTAAAAAAGTTGCCCCTAAAAGTAACTTATCACTAAACTGATGTTGCACATCAATGCCAGTAAACCGTTTGGTTTGTCGCCCAAAAAGAGCATTGTTTTCTGTTGAAACTTGAATTGGTGTATTGGATGCCAAAAGTGCGTCATCTAAGATTTGAACTCTACCCAACTCGTAATCTACAACATAATCTACGCCTTCTTGTAGAGTTCGTCCGCCTGCTGTTACTGTAACCGAACCCCGAGGGACATTAAATGCCCCTAAAGGAATGCCGTTTTGACCCGAAGACTTGTAACGTCCTTTAATTTGAAATTTATTTTTTTGAGCTTCGTTTTGTAAAGCCTGAGTTTTTGTGGTTGTATATAATGAACGAAATACATAAAAGTCTTGATTGTCATTATAAGTTGTAGGGTCGTTGTAATCTTCTGGTCCAGAATTGGGCGTGTTATCCAGTTTGTTGAATAGAAACTCACCAAAAGGCTCAACTTTTGTAAATTTTATGACACCATTTTGGGTATCAATAGTAATTCCTGGCACAAAATCGAAAAAGCCATCACCAGTGCTAATAGGGTCTTGATTAGCATTAAGTTGGTCAAGTTCAAATACACTTAATAGGTTTTTGTCTGCTACACCATCGGGCAAAGCCAAACTTCCACCAGGTGCTGGGTTAATAAAGTTTAAAGGTTGTGGATCTGTGTATAAAATATTCATCTTAAACCCGTCTTGCTCAAGGTTTGAACCATTCAAGTTGTAAAAGTTTTTCATCATCAAATCCCAAATAGGTTCGTTGACATTAGTCACGGGACTTTTTAGCATTTTAACCACCAAAGCTTGGTTTTGAGCAATTTGCTGGTCTTGTTGGTTAGGATTTTGAATATTTTGAGAAGCATCAATACCATCGTTAGCAAACTCACCAACTTGATAGACTTTTCCATTAGTAGTAAATTGAAACGCAACACCCAAAATTTCGTCGTTTGATAAACGTTGGTTTAAAGTAATATAGCCCAATTCTCTATTTAAAGTATATTCGTTGGGTTGTAATTCTCGAGCATTTTCTAAAACACCATAGTCTCTGCCTTCTTGAACAAAACTTGAAGCTGATCCAAAGCCTTGACCTACTGTTGCGATTTCTCTAATTTGCTCCGTTAAAACTGAATTGGAACCCGAGCCGATTCCAAAAGGGTTAAAGTCATTGTTTGGGTTATCGGGAAAATTACCTGGATTGTTTAAAAAGTTAGCTAAAGGTGGCGGAATAGGATTTCCATTATCATCTAAAAAGAAGCCTAGTTTGTCTGGTTCAGATTCACCTAAGTCTTGAATGGCTACAATATTTCGAGCATTGGCTATGGTTTGTGGATTGTTTGTCCGATTGGTTACCCAAATTTGCACACGCTGAATTTGCACTCTTGAGTTGATAAAAGGATAATTCTGTAAAGCTCTATCATATTCATCTCTAAAAAATTGAGCTAAGAAAAAGTGTCGATTTTCATCGTAATCTAAAATAAATTTGTCGTATTCTCTTACTGTTCCACCGCCTTCAACACTTACGTTTTGGCGTTCTGAATTCATTTCTGAAAACACACTTGTAATGGTTGTTTTTCCAAATTTAAATTTTGTTTTTACACCAAATAAACTTTGCGAGCCTTGAATTAAGGATGAATTTAGTGGCATATTGACATTACCGACTTGAATGTCTTGTAAAATATCATCTTCATCTGGTGTGTATTGTAATTTGATTTGATTTTGAAAATCAAAAGTTGATTCGGTGTCAAATTGTGCATCTACGGTTAGCTTTGTTCCAACTTTTGCTTGTAAACTTAATCTAATAGCTTGATTAAAGTCAAATGAAAGGTTACTTTGATTTCTAGGAGATAATGTAGGATTATCTTGTTTAGAGTAAAGAATTCCCATATCAATTCCCACTGAACCTTGAGGATTAACTTCTACTTGGTTACCACCAAAAATGGTTTCAAAAAAATCGTTATTGACGTATAAAATGGGTAACAAATCGTCTTGATTTTCTTCATCACGTCCTTTTACTACGTCACTTTTTTCTTTAAAATATGACATCATTTTTTCTCTTAACACCAAGTCTTGATATTCTTCTCGGGTTAGGACTAATGGATAGATGGTATTGATGTCATCAATTTTTTCTGTATAAATGTATCGGTCTAAAATGGGGTCATAGGTATATTTCGATTCTATGCTTTGTGGGTTTGGCATTTTAATATTGCCTAAGCTATAGCCTGTTTTAGTCGTATCTGTTGGGGTTTCATCTTGAGAATAGCCTAAAACACTCATAAGCAATGCGATGAGAACTATAGCTTTTTTTGACGTAAAAATTGAATTAAATCCTTGATGTAATTTCAACTTATTTATAAGTTTTTAAGCGCTGTTTTTATAATATTTTCTATGCTAGCCTCAGGGTCATCTTTTAGTATTTTCTGAACAGATTTTTCAGCTTGTTTTTTAGAATACCCAAGAGTTACCAATGCAGATAACGCCTCATCTTTATGTGTATTGTTTTGAATCGGTAAAACTTCATTTGCAATATCAACTTTTGTGATTTTATCTTTTAAATCTACAATAACTCTTTGAGCTGTTTTAAGACCTATGCCTTTAACGCTTTTTATGGTGTCAACATCTCCATTTGCAATGGCATTAACTACTTCTTCAGGTGATAATGACGAAAACATCATTCGGGCAGTGGAAGCACCAATTCCTGAAACACTGATGAGTTTAGTGAAAACATCTCTTTCAGATTTGTCCATGAACCCATACAAAATTTGAGCATCTTCACGAACTTGTAGAAAGGTGTAAATGCTTATAGCTTCATCTTTAGGCAACATTCCGTATGAATACAATGAGATATTAACTTCATAACCTACACCATGGCAGTCAACAACTATTTGTGTTGGCGACTTTTCTACCAACTTACCTCTCAAAAAATTAATCATAAATAAACGTTAAAGGCATCAAAAATAGTAAAATAAATGAAAGTAATGCTATTAAAAATAATTTATGGACGTTTTAATCTTAGATTATATACAGAAAATAGAGCTACCAACAAAAATCAAGTTTTATTCTTTCTTTTAGCCTTTTGCTGTGCATCTACTGCTGCTACTGCCGACATATTAATCATTTCTTCAACGCTTGCACCGAGTTGAAAAATATGTGCTGGTTTGTTTAAGCCCATTAAAATTGGCCCGATAGAATCTGCAGTATTAAGTTCTTTCAACAACTTGTATGTGCTATTTCCCGCTTCAAGGTTTGAATAAACCAAGGTGTTAACGCGTTTATCTTTTAGTTTGCTAAATGGAAACTTGCTGTATCGCAATTTTCTATTTAGAGCAAAATCAACCTGTAATTCTCCATCAACACAGATATCTGGAAAATTTCTGTGCAAATAACTCACAGCGTCTTTAATTTTCTTTGCTGAAGGGTGATTTGATGAGCCAAAATTACTGTAAGACACCAAAGCTACAATAGGTTCTATGCCAAACATTTTGACGGTGTAAGCTGTCATCTGAGCAATTCTTGCCAACTCAATAGCATTTGGATCAATATTTATTGATGTATCACTGATAAAAATAGGTCCTTTAGTGGTATTCATTAAATTGGTAGCGGCAATTCTTGAAACCCCTTTTTCTTTTTCTATAATTTCTAAAATAGGTTTTAAAACCTTAGGATAAGAACGCGAATAGCCAGAAAGCATCGCATCGGCATCGCCTTCAACAACCATCATAGCTGCAAAGTAATTGCGTTCACGCATCAATGTTTCAGCCTCGTAAAGCGTAATTCCCTTGCGTTGACGTTTTTCCCATAAGGTTTTTGCATATTTTTTTAAGTCAGGAAGTTGTTCATCTGATTTTGGGTCTATTATTGTGATATTTTCACTATCAAAATCTAACTCTTCCATCAATTCTAATATAATTTCTCGTCTGCCAAGCAAAATAGGAATAGCAATTTTATCTTCATATACTTGTTGAGCTGCTTTTAATACATCAATATGGTCAGCTTCGGCATAGACAATCTTTTTTTGATTAGATTTGGCTTTATTCATCAACAATCTGGTGATTTTATCTTCATTGCCCATCCGTTCGAGCAATTCTGACTTATAGGCGTCCCAATCTGTTATTGTGTTTCTTGCCACACCACTATCTATAGCAGCTTTTGCTACAGCTACTGGAATTTCACCGATTAGTCTTGGGTCAAATGGTTTGGGAATGATGTAATCTCTACCAAAGTGAAGTTTGGTTTCGCTATAAGCAATATTAACTTGTTCAGGAACGGGCTTTTTGGCCAGGTCAGCAAGTGCTTTTACGGCAGCCATTTTCATTTCTTCGTTGATCTTGGTAGCTTCAACATCAAGTGCACCTCTAAAAATAAAAGGAAAGCCGAGCACATTATTGACTTGATTAGGAAAATCTGAGCGTCCAGTTGCCATAATGACATCTTCACGCGTTTTGGTTGCTAAATCGTAATCAATTTCTGGATCAGGATTAGCCATAGCAAAAACGATTGGATTGTTATTCATGCTTTTCAGCATTTTTGCCGAAACCAAACCACCGATAGATAAACCGAGAAACACATCACTTCCTTTCATAGCATCAGCGAGCGAATTGTATGACTTATCTGTAGCAAATTCTTTTTGACCTTCAGACAAACCTTCCTGCCCTTTTTTTAGTGAACCTTTACTATTAAACATCACTATGTTTTCTTTTTTGGCACCAAGTAAAACGTAAAGTTTTGCACAAGCAATGGCGGCTGATCCTGCACCTGAGACTACAATTTTAACTTCGTCTATCTTTTTTTTTGCCAACTCTAATGCATTCAACAAAGCTGCAGCAGAAATGATGGCTGTTCCGTGTTGATCATCGTGCATAATGGGAATATCCAACTCAGCTTTAAGGCGTTCTTCAATTTCAAATGCTTCAGGAGCTTTGATGTCTTCTAAATTTATTCCCCCAAAAGTTGGAGCTATATTTTTAACGGTATCGATAAATTTTTGTGGATCTTCTTCGTCTATTTCAATATCAAAAACATCGATATCAGCAAAAATTTTAAACAATAGGGCTTTGCCTTCCATCACAGGTTTTGAGGCTTCTGGTCCAATATTGCCTAGACCTAAAACGGCTGTACCATTTGAAATCACGCCAACCAAATTACCTTTGTTGGTATATTTATAGGTTTTGTGTTTATCTTTTTCAATTTCTTGACAAGGAATGGCTACACCTGGTGAATACGCCAAACCCAAATCGCGTTGCGATGCATATTTTTTGGTTGGCACCACTTTGATTTTTCCTGGTTGAGGAAACTCGTGATAGTCTAATGCTTCTTTGCTTTGTTTTTTACTTACAGCCATGTGTGTTATTTTAATGTGTTTTGAGCAAACTCTAATCTTTTGATGAATTCGTCTTTACCTAATAAGGCTATGATTTCAAAAACATCTGGTCCTTTCATATCGCCAACAAGCGAAAGCCTAAGCGGTTGCATCACTTTTCCAAAACCAATTTCTTGAGACTGAATCCAGTTTTTGATAGTTGATTGAAGATGTTGTTTTGAAAAATTGTCTTGTTTACTAACGAGTGTTTTTACATTTGAAATGATTTCAGATGTATCATCTTTCCATGCTTTTTTAGAAGCTTTCGGATTGAATTCTTGTGGAGCTTCAAAAAAGTAATAACCTTCTTCCCAAAAATCTGGAACAAAAGTGATACGCTCTTTTAAAAGACCTACGACTTGACGAAGGTATTCTATTTTACTGTCAATTCCTTTTTCGATTTTAAGCCATTTTTGAAATTGATTGGCTAATGTTTCTTCATCAACTTTTTGTATATATTGATGTTGAAACCATTGGGTTTTTTCGGGATCAAATTTAGCACCAGCTTTGTGAACTCGTGTTAAATCAAATTTATCAACAAGTTCATTTAAACTAAATATTTCTTGGTCTGAACTGTCATTCCAACCGAGAAGTGCTAACATATTGACGACGGCTTCTGGCAGATAATAATCTTCTCGATAACCTGCAGAAATCTGCCCCGTTTTAGGGTCTTTCCACTCTAAAGGAAATACAGGAAACCCGTGTTTTTCGCCATCTCTTTTACTGAGTTTACCTTTGCCATTTGGTTTTAGAATTAAAGGCAAATGGGCAAATTCTGGTGCATTCCAACCCAAAGCATCATAGAGTAAAATATGCAATGCCAATGAAGGCAACCATTCTTCTCCACGAATAACGTGTGTGATTTTCATCAAATGATCGTCAACAATATTGGCCAAATGATAAGTAGGTAAACCATCGCTTTTAAATAATATTTTATCATCCAAAGCATCTGTTCTTACCTGAATATTTCCCCTGATAATATCACTGATAAGCAATTGCTTGGCCATTGGCATTTTAAACCGAACCACATAAGGTTGACCTTCATCTAAACGTTTTTGGCATTCATCATCAGAAAGGTTTAAACTATTGTTGAGATGCGTTCGGTTTTGAGAGTTATAAGTAAAGGTTTCGCCTTTGCTTTCGCGTTCTTTTCTAAGCTTATCGAGATCTTCAGCAGAATCAAAAGCATAATAGGCGTGACCAGAATCTATCAGTTTTTTTGCGTATTCTTTATAAATATGTTGCCTTTCGCTTTGCTTGTATGGACTAAAATCTCCAGGTTTATTTGGTCCTTCATCTATAGTTAATCCACACCAATCAAGAGCATCTTTGATATATTGTTCAGCACCTTCTACATAGCGAGATTGGTCGGTGTCTTCTATTCTTAAAACAAATGTGCCGTTGTGTTTTTTTGCAAATAAATAGTTGTAAAGTGCGGTACGCAAACCACCAATGTGAAGTGGTCCAGTTGGACTCGGTGCAAATCTGACCCTTACCGAATTTTTCATAGTCAAAATGTTTTATGCAAATATCATAAAATAAAAAAGAGCTGATGATGCATTAGTGAATATTTTATGCTTTGATAGTTTAGGTTAAAATCCTTGAGAATTTACCAACATAAAATAACGTGAGTTCGATATAAATTCCAATAAAATATATTTATATAAAATACAGATATTTAATCATTTGTCATGTCGATAGAGCAAAGCATGAGCGACGAGACATCTCAGTAGGATAAGATTTCTCCTCATTTTTCGTTCGAAATGACAAAATTTACTAACAAAAAGATGTAATCATCTGATTTACAGCTTTCAATAAATCAAACTCACGTTAAAAATAGTATTATTCATAATGTCCTAAAGCAGAAATTATGACCACATTTTTGTCGGGTTCTTCTTTAATTTCATAAATTAATCGGTCTTTTTTATTTAACCGCCTGCTCCACAAACCTGATAGATTGTGTTTGAGTTGTTCGGGGCTACCGATGCCGTAAGACGGATGAATAGATAACTCTTTAATGACTTTTTCAAGTTTTTTAATCAAAGGTTTATCACCTGACTTATAAATTTTTTTGAAATCTTTTCTTGCTTTTGATTCTATTTCAAGCCTAAACTTCCCCATAAATCGTCAGGATTAATTTCTACCACATTACCTTCTTTGGCACTTTTTTGGCGCTCAAGAATTTTTTTTACAAATTCTGGGTTGTAGGGACTTTCTTCAGATTTTGAAGATTTTTCAGAAGAATCAGATGAAAATGAAACATCAAAAGCCTTTAAAAACTGTTTAATGGCTTTGGCTTTTTTAGCTTCGGTTTGAATGATAATCGTTTCCATAATAACAAATTTAGGCAATTTTTTTAAGCCTTCAAATTAATATTTTGTGAAAGCTTTATTTCTAAGATGTAGAAGCACATTTTACACAAAATCGGCTTTCGGGCATAATCATTAAGCGTTGAAGCGGAATTTTGTCGTGACATTTAGCACAAATCCCAAAGTCTTTATCGTCAATTCTGTCATAAACTTTTAGCATACTGTTGTAGCGTTGTTCAGATTTTCGCAAGGCGTTTTCCAACACGCTTTTGTTGTTGATAGCATCCATTCTTGAGACTCTTCCTATGGCGTTTTCTGGGGCAATAGGTTTGGTGTCAATCAATTTGTTTTTTGAGTCGTTCAATTTCTTTATCTAATTGATTTTTAATTGCTTTCTTATCCATTAAGGTTTTAGTATTGTTTTGTATTTATTTTGATTTGACAAAATCTCAACAGCTTTTTGAACCACTTCTGCTTGATCTAAATTATGTTGATAAACGCCTTGATTATAAGCGTAATGTTTAATGATTTGATCTGATATTAATGCTGATATTTGCGATTGATATGTTTTAAATAAATCCGCTTTTTCAGCTTGAATTTCAGATTTTAAGTTGTTGAGTGTTTTGATAAACTTCTCATCAAAATTGTCAGCTTTTGCAGACTTTACAAAAGTTTCAAAAGTTTCATCGGTTTCTGTTTTAGGCAGATATTTTCTGTATTTCACATAATCTAAAAACTGATTGAAAATAGTATTATCAACTTCAAATTTTTTCCAATCTAAATCAGGATTTTGGTTGGCAAATTGGGTTGAAAAGTCAAAAATCACTAAGTCGTCTATCAAGGTTTGCGTAAAATCGCTGATCTGTTCGGCTTCGATTTTCACATCGGGTTTTATGCCGCCACCATCATAGACCGTTCGACCGTTTTGGGTTTGAAAAGCGGTTGAGTTTTCAATAGATTTTCTAATCGATTTTCCGTTTTCATAATCTAAAGCTTGAATACCGCGACCACTTGGTAGAAAATATCGTGAAATCGTAATTTTTACTTGCGTGCCATATTTTAGTGGTTTTGGGCGTTGCACCAAACCTTTACCAAAACTCCTGGCACCAACAATCACAGCGCGGTCAAGGTCTTGCAAACTACCAGACACAATCTCACTTGCTGAAGCACTTCTGTCATTGATTAAAACCACCAATGGAATTTCAGTATCAATGGGTTCTCGTCTTGTGGCATAAGTGGCATTATAGCTTTCAATTTGCGATTTGGTGTAAACAATGAGTTGATCTTTTGGCACAAAAATATTACTCACATTCACAGCTTCAGAAAGCAAACCACCCGGATTGTTTCGCAGGTCTAAAATCAACTGTTTTGCTCCTTTTTCTTTGAGTTCAAGGACTGCTAATCCGACATCTTTTGAAGCTGTACGAGTGAATTGACTTAATACTATGAAGCCTGTTTTATCATCTGCCATACCATAAAACGGCACCGCAGAAGGTTGGCTTAAGATGCGTTTTAGTGAAATAGTCTTGGTTTCATTTTGACGTTTTATCTCAAGATTGATAGTGGTATTTGGTGCACCATTAAGGACTTCGCTAAGGTCGTTTTGAAGATTGCTTATGGGTGAATTTTCTATTTTAAGAATTTGATCGCCTAACTTTAATCCTGCTTGATCGGCAGCAAAATCTTTTATCAATTCAGTCACAACCACTTTGTTTTCAATTTTTTTGAGTTGAATTCCGAGATTGGCATAATTGGCAGATTTTTGTATTCTGGCGTCTTCTACATCTTGTTCGTTATAGAAATTGGTATAAGGGTCAAGGTCTGCCAACATCTTAGTTATAGCCGTATTCATCAATTCAGCAGGATTGACTTCATCGACATAATTCATATTAATTTCTTTGAATAAAGCTGTAAAAATTTCAATTTGTTTGGCAATTTCAAAAAAATCAGAGCGATACACGGTGTAACTGCTTAGTATAATCGCTGCTACTGCTGTGAGTAAAATGTATTTTAGTTTTTTGATAGTTTTCATTTGGGACTATTGTTTGCTATTGTTGCTATTGTTGCTATGGTTGCTATTGATACTATTGTTGCTATGGTTGCTATTGATACTATTGTTGCTATGGTTGCTATGGTTGCTATGGTTGCTATGTGTCATTTTGAAAAATGTGATTTTAGGAGCATTTGTTCAGAATTTCATCTACTTATTTCTTTCAATAATTTTTTTAGAGCCTTTTCAATCTCTTGATAAGATAATTTTTCAGAAGTTGAATATACAAACATCATATGAAAATGATGGGTTTCAGATTGAATAAGATGTTTATTCAGTCTATATGCTTCACGCATTTGTCGTTTTAGTCTGTTTCTATCTACTGCTTTTTTGAATTTCCGTTTAGGCACACTAACGCCACAAAGATTTGTTCCATAATCTTCAAATTTTAAATATTTTACACTTAGTGGTGATGCCTTTTTAGTTTTTCCACTTTTAAAAAGTGGCTCAATATGTCGTTTTAACCGCAGTTTTTCTGATTTTGGAAACTTGTAATTCATTTTGTAAAATTAAACATTTTAGAATTCATGTTTTACAAAACCCTATTTCCTTTTTTAAAGCTTTATTTTTACTGACTAATTATTGGTAAATGAATTTAAAAAAAACATACCGTGTTATTGGTGTGATGAGCGGAACTTCACTTGACGGTGTAGATTTATGTGAAGTTGAATTTTTATATCACCAAAAAAACTGGACTTATAAAATTAAAAAAACACAAACCATTCCTTATAATTCCGAATGGAAAAATAAATTACAAAACGCCCACAAATTATCTAAAAAAGATATTGGAATTTTAGACGAAAAATACTGCAAATTGTTAAGTCAATATATCTTAGATTTTATAGATGATTTTACAAAAATAGACATGGTCTGTAGTCACGGTCACACCATTTGGCATCAACCCGAAAAAAGGTTTACCTATCAGATTGGCAATCTTGAATTGCTGGGTCAACTCATCAAAAAAACCGTGGTTTGTGATTTTAGAACTGCTGATGTCGCTCTATGTGGTCAAGGTGCACCATTGGTTCCTATTGGTGATAAGTTGTTGTTTTCGGACTACGATTATTGTATCAATATTGGCGGTTTTGTCAACATTTCTTATGAAAATGACGGTAAAAGACTGGCTTTTGATATTTGCCCTGCCAATAAAGTGCTTAACGTTTATGCAGAAAAAGAAGGCTTTGAATATGATGATAAAGGGCAAATTGCAGCTCAAGGTCAATGCCACCAACAACTTCTAAAAAATCTAAATGATATAGATTTTTATTCAGAAAGTCCACCAAAATCTTTAGGCGTAGAATGGTTAGAACAAAAAATGATGCCAATTTTAAACAGTTTTGAGCTTTCTAATCAAGATTTTCTCAATACATTATGCCACCATATTGCTTATCAAATTTCAAAATCTCTAAATATAAAAAACACCAAAACCTTAATTACTGGCGGTGGTGCTTATCACGATTATTTAATAGAATGTATCAAATATTACTCACCAAATACAGAAATTCATATTCCAAGTTCTGAAATCATCAACTATAAAGAAGCACTTATATTTGGTCTTTTAGGGGTTTTAAAATTTAGAAATGAAATTAATGTCTTGAAGTCAGTAACGGGAGCATGCCGAGACCACAGTTCGGGAGTTATATTTGAGTTTTATATTTGATGTTTATAAGGTAAAAGGTTATGAGCTTATTTGTTAAGACTCTTTTTTAATGTTAAAAATCAAAACTTATAAATTCATAAACTTTTTTTAAGAAACATTATCCTTGAAACTAAAGCTCTAACAATTTCCTTGTCTTATATTTGTAGCACTAAAATCTACAGAACTATTTTTTTAATGAAAGACCTTCTCAAAACCTACGAAAACAAAGAACCCGAAATCGTTTTTCACTGGAATGATCCAGAAACAGAAGCCAAAGGCTGGACAGTTATCAATTCACTACGCGGTGGAGCTGCTGGTGGTGGCACAAGAATGCGAAAAGGTTTAGACCTCAACGAAGTGGTTTCACTTGCCAAAACTATGGAAGTGAAATTTACCGTGTCAGGTCCAAAAATAGGCGGTGCAAAATCTGGTATCAATTTTGACCCCAAAGACCCGAGAAAACGCGGTGTTTTGGAACGTTGGTACAAAGCCGTTTCGCCATTATTAAAACAGTATTACGGCACAGGTGGCGATTTGAATGTTGACGAAATACACGAAGTTATTCCCATTACAGAGCAATGTGGCGTTTGGCATCCTCAAGAAGGTGTATTTACTGGACATTTTCAACCTTCCGAGGCCGATAAAATTAATCGCATAGGACAGTTGAGACACGGTGTGATTAAGGTTTTAGAAAATGTAGATTATTCACCAGACTTGAGTCAAAAATATACCGTTGCCGATATGATTACGGGCTACGGAGTTGCTGAGTCTATCAAATATTATTATGATATTTATGGTGGTGATATCAAAAGCAAACGCGCCATCATTCAAGGCTTTGGTAATGTGGGGTCTGCAGCCGCTTTTTATTTATCAAAAATGGGCGTTAAAATAGTTGGTATCATAGATAGAGTTGGTGGTTTAATCAATGAAGACGGCTTTGATTATGAAGATATCAAAACTTTATTTTTAAACAAAGACGGGAATACTTTAAATGCTGAAAATTTGATACCTTTTGAAGAAATCAACCAAAAAATATGGGATGTTCCAGCAGAAATTTTTGCCCCTTGTGCTGCTTCAAGATTAGTTTCAAAATCTCAGATTGACAGTTTAATTGATAATGGTGTTGAAGTCATTTCTTCAGGTGCTAATGTGCCTTTTGCTGATAAAGAAATATTCTTTGGAAGTATTATGGAATACACAGATGCTCGTGTAAGTTTAATTCCAGATTTTATCGCCAATTGTGGAATGGCAAGAGTTTTTGCCTATTTTATGGAAAGGCGAGTTCAAATGACAGATGAAGCGATTTTTAATGACACTTCTATCACGATTAGAAATGCCATTCAAAACACCTATAACCACAATGATTCAAAATTGAACATCAGCCGAACAGCATTTGAAATAGCATTGAATCAACTTTTGTAACTAATGATAACACTCCTGATTGTTCTTTTTATTATAGGTTATATTTCTATAACTTTAGAGCACAGCATACATTTAGACAAAGCTGTGCCAGCTTTACTTATGGCCACGCTGATGTGGGCAGTTTTGGCTTTTGGTTTTAATCAAGGTTGGCTTTCGGTAATTAATCATCACGGTGATGTTTTTAATGTTCTAAAATCAACATCAGAGATTTCAAGAGAACAAGAAGGATTTAAAAATATTTTAATACACCATTTCAGCAACACAGGTGAAATCTTGTTTTTCTTAATTGGTGCTATGACCATTGTTGAAATTATCGATTTACATCGTGGGTTTGGTATCATCAAAAAATTTATAAAAGCTAAAAACAAAAAACATTTATTATGGACATTGGGCTCGTTGGCTTTTATACTTTCAGTGGTAATTGATAACCTTACCACAATCATTATTTTGATAGCTTTATTGCGTAAAATTTTAGTCCGCAGAAAATATCGCATTTGGTATGCCAGTATGATGGTTATTGCTGCCAATGCAGGTGGTGCTTGGTCACCTATTGGCGATGTTACAACCACTATGTTGTGGATTGGCGACAAAGTTACCTCTCTTGGGTTGACCGAATATGTTGTTATACCTTCAATAGTTTGCTTTGTAGTGCCGTTTTTTATCGCTACTAAACTCAAGCCCTTTAGAGGTTATGCTATGCGAAAAGAGATGATAATTGACAAAGATGCTGAACGTCTTTTAAGCAGTAAAACTATGCTTATTGTTGGCCTATCAAGCATTGCTTTTGTACCAATTTTCAAAGCTATCACTGGACTACCTCCTTATCTCGGTATGATGTTTAGTTTGGCTATAGTATGGCTGGTTTCAGAATATGTTAAACCAGAAAAAAATATCAGCCAAAAAGATAAATTCAGATATTCTACACACAAAGCCTTGTCTAAAATTGAGTTTTCGAGTATCCTTTTTTTCTTAGGAATTTTACTCGCTGTTGGGGCTTTAGAAACTGTGGTTTTTGGAGAAATTGATGGAAATCTTGTAGGAACTTTAAGATATGCAGCCGAATCATTATCTAATGCCATTCCTTCGATGAATATTGTCATAATACTTTTAGGGTTAATGTCTTCTATTATTGATAATGTTCCACTCGTTGCAGCATCAATGGGTATGTATAATTTTCCTATTGACAACCCGATTTGGCACTTTATAGCCTATTCTGCTGGTAATGGTGGTAGCATACTGATTATTGGATCTGCTGCAGGTGTTGCTGCAATGGGTATGGAGAAAATTGATTTTATTTGGTATTTCAAAAAAGTATCTTGGCTTGCTTTTCTCGGATTTATAGCTGGATGTGGCGTTTTTATTTTTATTGAAACTTTCTTTTATAGTTAGAAAAGTTGCTGTCTTAAACTCCTTTCAAAAATTTTATCAGCTATATAAATTTTGTTAAGTCTTTATAAACTTTGTAAGGCTTTTGTATCTTAATTGACTTAGTTGGTGAATTTAAATATTCATTTAATTTTGTTATTTAAGAAATCGTATTATATGAAACTATCGCTTTATACTTTTAGCTCTATTTTTTGTATTGGTTTAATATGCAATGTCATCGCACA
Source organism: Psychroflexus sp. MBR-150 (assembly GCF_053628795.1). Lineage (NCBI taxonomy): Bacteria > Pseudomonadati > Bacteroidota > Flavobacteriia > Flavobacteriales > Flavobacteriaceae > Psychroflexus > Psychroflexus sp. MBR-150. The sequence goes on along the minus strand of NZ_JBRJHB010000002.1, from coordinate 136,283 downwards.
AAATGACTATCAGAATTTTTCTTTTAAAAACGCTGTCACTACTAAACCCTATCAAGTTGATTACTCAACTTGGGATGATCTTTTGCATAAACATGTTAGTGATGAAGGCTTTGTAGATTACAAAGGTTTTAAAGAAGATAAGCAAAAACTTTTAGAATTCACAAAGTATTTGGAAGAAAACACACCTCAAAAAAACTGGACAAAAAATCAAAAAAAAGCATATCTAATCAATGCATATAATGCTTTCACAATTCAATTGGTGGTAGAACATTATCCAATAGAAAGTATAAAAGACATCGGTGGTTTTTTTGATAATGTGTTTAAAAAAGATTTTATTAATTTCAATGGAGAAATGATTTCTTTAGATGATATTGAAAAAGGCATGCTTCTTCCAATGGGTGACCCTCGTGTGCATTTTGCTGTCAACTGTGCTTCTTATTCGTGTCCTAAATTAGATAACAAAGCATACCAACCAAAAAACATCGACCAACATCTCGACCAAGTTGCAAAATCATTTATCAATTCACATCGCAACGCTCTATCTCCTGATAAAATAAAACTCTCTAAAATATTTAAATGGTATGAAAACGATTTTGAAAAAGAGAACCAAACTGTGATTGATTTTATCAACAAATATTCTAACATTACTATCAAAAGTAGTGCTGATATCGAATATCTATATTATAATTGGAAACTCAACTCACAAGATAAGGCTTAACAATTGAAAATAAGCATCATCATACCTACTTATAATGAAGCTCAAGAAATACATAGAACACTTTGTGAATTAAAGAATAGACAAAGTAAACATTCATTTATCGATGAAATTATAGTTGTAGATGGGCAAAGTCTTGATGAAACCCAAAACATAGTTTCGCAGTTTGAAAATGTAACTTGTATTATATCTGAAAAAAGTCGTCCTCAGCAAATGAATAAAGGTGCTAAACATGCAAATGGTGAGGTGTTATATTTTTTGCACGCCGATTGTTTACCTCCAAAAAACTATGATTACCATATTGTTAAAGCAATTCGTAAAGGGTATTTAGCTGGATGTTTCAGGATGAATTTTGACCATAAACACCCTTGGATAAAATTTATCAGTTGGCTAACAAAATTCAAGTATAGAGCTTGCCGCGGAGGCGACCAAAGTTTGTTTATAAAAACGTCTTTATTTTCTGAAATTAAAGGATTTGATGAGCGTTACCAAATATTTGAAGACCACGATATTTTAGCTAAAATCTATCGCAAAACAAAGTTTTATGTCATCCAAAAGCCTTTGATTTCTTCTGCTAGAAGATTTAGAGATAAAGGAATTTTGAAACTTCAACTTTTATTTTGGACAATATATTTTAAAAAATGGTTAGGAGCAACGCCAGAAAACTTATTTAGCTTTTATAAAAAGCATATCAATTGAAAGTATAATATCGCTGATAAAAAGATGAAAGTATAATACCAATAATATTTTAAGGAGTGCTAGTGCAATATTTAAAATATACGTCGGTATTATTTACTTTTTAAGTTTTCTAATACCAATTGTTGCACCTGCAATCACACCCAAAGCGACCAATCCAGATATAGGAGCTGGAGCTGTTGTATCATCTACATTAGTGTCGCCAAATCCTGGTGGCAGTTGTGCATACAATGCTGAACTTGAAATCAATATTACCACTAAAACTAAACTTGTTTTTAATACTAAATTTTTCATCATCTTGTCTTATTTATTGAATGATTATTTTGCTTTTAAAACTTTGGTTTGCTTGTATCAACTCAACCAAATATACACCTGTTGATAAGATACTCGCATTTATATTAACTTCACCGTTGGGCTGTGTTTTAAACCCTTGATTTAATACTTCTTGACCTGATAAGTTATAAACTTTAACCTGAACATTATCAGAATTTAAGCCTTGAGTTTTGATACTAAACATACCGTCTTTTGATGGGTTAGGATATAGGCTAAATCCTTCAGCAAAAGTGTTATCATTAACACTTAAAGTAGTATTGTCAAACTTCAAGCTAAAACGGTCTGAAGCTACACTTTCAGGAATACTACTATCCACGCTAAAGCTATAAGCTTGATTAGCATCAATAAGAGTTTCTGTATCAAGATAGCTATCGACTATGTACACATCAATATTATCATCCCAATTTGAAAGACTCAATCTCAATTCATATTGTGTAAATTGGTATTGATTTACGAATAATGGTATAATTTCATTGTCTTGTGGAATGTCACGGCGCTCAATACCTAAAATTGTATTAGAATTTTCTGAGGCTAAATTTTCAGTTGGGTTGCTCAATTTTCCACCGTCAAAATCATCAATTCCATTGTTGGCTCCCGATTCAAATCTGAACTTCAGCACATCTAATTTGATATTATTAGAGTTGAAAAGTTCTAAATCTGCTATTGCAATTTGGCTGTTGTCAAAAACATTAGTAACCATACCTGAAGGGTTTTTAGCCACTTCGGTATATACAATTCCAGGTGCTGTTGTCACCATAGCTGAATTTTGCACAAAGAAACTTTGACCAGGCTGAATCATTTGTTGTGCAGGCACGGTATTGTCTATAATTTCATAAGCACCTTCAGTTGAAGCATTTGGATTCCAAATGTAAAGATTATTGGTGTTAATATCACCAGTAAACGTTATAGCGTTAAAATCTACAATAGCTTGATATGGATTTCCTAGTAAACTCCACTCACTATCACCAGGAGCTAAATCTGCAGACAAATCTACATTTCCTATAACTAAACTACCCGTTGCTCTTAAAGTGGTGTTAGTCGGTGTTTGTGATGCACTGGTCAAATCTACACTTCTATCACCTCGCACAAATAAATTATACCCATTTCCGACTTGAAGAGAGTTAACATCTGTATTATCAATCGAACTCCAAGTTTGAGTCGCATTATCAAAAACTAACAAAGATGGATTACCAGATATGGTACCATCAAATCCATTTTGCCCATCAACAGTTGAACCTGTGATATGAGTCCCAAATCCTGGGTCAGGATTATCAGTATTACTTAAAGCCCCTTCTTGCCAATTCATTCTAATAGAATTTGCTGTGTTTACAGGTGAAGCAAGAAATCTAAAAACTCTTCGATTGTTATTGCCAGCTGGGATAAAACGCTCTGTAGTATAGTTTCCAGAACCTGACATCGTGCCGTTAAATTGACCAAGCTGGGCACTACCTGAAGCATCACTTTTAAAAATAAAGCGTCCATCGTTTACAATGTTGCCAGACAAATTTAAAACAGCAGATGAACCAATATTTAATTCAGCTCCTGTTTCAATAGTAAAATCTCTAAGAGATGTATTATTAGACAAGGTTGCATTACCTGATTCTACAGACGCATCTCTTGCAGTTTGAGTAACTCCATCAGGATTTGACGGTGTCCAGCTTGTACCGTTATAAACATAATAATTGGGGTAATTTCTAAAACTTGTAAATGTAACGTTTGCAGATCCTGGATTACCTGTTGGCAAACCGTCACCATAACCTTCATCAGACAAAAATCCATTGCCAGAATTTAAGTAAGTGATGACAAATTCAAATTTGTCACTTCCAGTTAAACCAATATCACTCCAATCAAAACTAAATGTAAAACTTGCAGCAGTGGTATTTGCGGGATTACCCACAGTTTTTATATAAACTAAACCGTTATCACCAACACTACCTTATGAAGGTATAGACCATAAACCGCCAAATGTGACATCAATAGCTATGGCGTGTGTGGCTTGAAAACCAGGAGGAAATGTTATGTCCGAAGCATCAGTTCCAGCAGATGAAATTGCTCTTCTCAAATTATCGCCTTGATCGTTTACAGTGCCATCTATAACAGAACGACCAGCGGCACCAGTAGAAATATAAACTACCATAGCATCATTAAAATCACCTGAACCCTTGGTAAATACTCCAGTTATAGTTGTACCATCATCACTAAATTCTAAGGTGCTACTCCCAACAACATCACCAAAACCAGAATTCCCATTTCCATTATAGGTTGTTTGGGCTAAAACAGTATTGGTATAAAATACTGTAACAAACATTAAACATAAAAAAACTTTCATATGCAACAAAATCGTTTTCAGATAAACACCAAAACCTTGTAATTTTATTTTCATAATAAATTAATTTAGAGTTAAAAATAAAAGTAAACAAATAACTATATATAGACAGCACATTCTAAGTTAAATATTTTACTAAAACGTTTTCGTATTGATAACTTTCTCACAATCAGAATCATTTATGCTGGATAAAGCTTAATTATTGTAGGCTAATCTACGGTAAGATTTGTTTAAGTCGATAAATTAAAAGACTTTTGCAATGAATTGTATAAATATGGTAAAAATCGGCAACATAGAATTAGAGGATTTTCCTTTGCTTCTCGCTCCTATGGAAGACGTGAGTGATCCACCATTTCGAGCCTTGTGCAAAGAAAATGGGGCTGATGTGGTTTATACAGAGTTTATTTCTTCTGAAGGTTTAATCAGAGATGCCACCAAAAGTGTTATAAAACTTGATATTTACGAAAAAGAGAGACCAGTTGGTATTCAAATATTTGGAGCAAATTTAGAGGCTATGCTCAAATCGGTTGAAATCGTTGAGAAAACACAACCTGATATTATTGACATCAATTTTGGTTGTCCAGTAAAAAAAGTCGTCTCCAAAGGTGCTGGTGCTGGCATTCTCAAAGATATAGACTTGATGGTTTCGCTCACCAAAGCCATGGTCATGCATACCAAAATCCCCATAACTGTTAAAACACGCTTGGGCTGGGATCACGATTCTATCAAAATAGTTGAAGTTGCCGAACGATTGCAAGATGTAGGTTGCCAAGCCATATCTATTCACGGCAGAACTCGAGCTCAAATGTATAAAGGCAATGCCGATTGGCGTCCCATTGCAGAAGTCAAAAACAATCCAAGGATGCATATTCCAGTTTTTGGCAACGGTGATGTTAATACACCTGAACGTGCTGTAGAGATGCGAGATAAATTTGGCTTAGACGGTGCTATGATTGGTCGAGCAAGTATTGGTTATCCTTGGTTTTTTAATGAAGTAAAACATTACTTTAAAACGGGAGAACACCTACCATCGCCTACAATTGCTGAGCGTGTTGATGTCGCCAAAAGACACTTACAAATGTCTGTTGACTGGAAAGGCGAAAAATTAGGAATTCTTGAAACAAGACGACATTACACCAATTATTTTAGAGGTATTCCAAATTTTAAGCCTTATCGCAAAACACTTGTAACCTCTGAAAGCCTCAATCAAATTTATGAAACTTTAGATGAAGTAAAACAGGTTTTTAAAGAAACTGAATTTTTGGTTTAATTCTTATCGTAAACTTCTAAGAGCGTTGCAGAACGTTCAATTTCAAGTTGATTGTTATTGTTTATCAATCTTAAATTTAGAACTTCCTGCTCAAAGCTTTGTGAAGATGGCGTCAACTCAATGACATTGTCTTCAATGGCTTCCCAGTTGCCATTAAAACTTACAGAAATTTCACAGTTTTCACCATTGTTAGAATCCGTAAAAAGGGTTTTAGAATAAGTTCCATTGCTATTAAAGGTGTATTCAATATCTAAATCACAAGGTACCTCAGTGACTAAATTCCCATCCTCTTGAAAAAAACTCATATTCCAAGTAGCATAAACCGCACTTGGAACTATTGGACCACTTGGTGCATCATCATCGCTTGAACATGATGTAAAAGATATGAAAATGATAACTAAAGTGCTTAAAAGAAAGGTTTTCATAAAAAAATTGTTTATTACGAATTTAATTAAAATTTATCAAAATTGAATATTGTTATCTTTTATTTTAAAATAAAGTCCGCCTTACTTCACGATGTAAAAAATATCCCGTGACTATAGTCGATAATACATCCGCAAGTGCAAACGAAATCCACACCCCAAATTCATTGTAAAGTGATGGCAGAATGAGTATGAGCGGAATAAAGAAAAAGCCCTGTCGTGTCAGGGTTAATAAAAATGCTGGTCTTGCTTTTCCTATAGCTTGAAAATATGCCGACCCAATGAGCTGGACAGACACAATAGGAATAGCCGCAAACACCCAACGCATTGCCGATGGTGCTTGAGCTATAATTTCAGCATCGCCTGTAAAGGCTTTAACGATGGGTTCGGCAAAAATCATAATACTGACAAATACCAACAAGCCAAGCCCTGTAGCATAAAGAATGGCTTTGTTGATGCTTTCTCGTACACGTGACTTGAGTTCAGCACCGTAATTGTATCCTGCAATTGGCAGAAAACCTTGTGTAATACCCAAAATCGGGAATAAAGCAAACATCAACATTCGGGCGATAATGGCATAAGTTGTCACTCCAGCCTCACCACCGAGTTTAAATAAAATATTATTCAATAATAAATATGTGATGCTGACCACAGCCTGTCTTGCTAAAGTTACAACCCCTAATTCACTGATTTCTCTTAAAATGTCTGCTTTAACCCCAAAATGCGAAAAGCTGATTTTTAGCTCTGAATGCTTTGACAAGAAAAACCAAATGATAAAACCTAAACACAATACATAAGAAATAGTGCTTGCCCATGCCGCACCATACATACCCATATCAAAACCTTTGATTAAAATAAAATCTAATACTATATTGCCTACCGAAGGAATAATCATAGCTATCATTGAAAACTTAGGTTTACCTTCTGCACGCATGACCGTATTTCCTAACATACAAAAAGCCAACAACGGCATTCCGTAAAGCAGAATTTTATAGTAAATTTTGGCCGGAGCAAAGATATCTCCTTTACCGCCAAAAGCTGGAATCAATTCATCAGCAAAAGTTAAACCAACAACAACCATTGCTACCGTTAAAATAAAAGTAACCGTAATTTGATTGCCAAAAGTGACTAAAGCTTTGTTTTTGTTATCTGCACCAAAAGCCCTTGAGATGATAGAAGATCCGCCAACCCCAATTGCCGTTCCAAGTGCTGCAATAAAAAAAGAAATCGGTAAAACAACATTGATAGCTGCTATGGCAACCGAGCCTATCCAATTTCCAACCAAAATGGTATCGACTAAAATATTGATAGACATCACCAAAACACCAATAGAAGCTGGCACGGATTGTTTTATCAATAGTTTACTGATGGGTTTCTCGCCTAATTCTTTAGAGTTTAGGCTCTTCATACTGTTTTTGGGTTTGGTTGTTTTTGTGTGGCCCATTCGTCAATCCAACGGCTTAGGGTTTTAACCCAATCTTGTCTGTCGTTTAAACACGGTATAAATGTAAAGTTTTTACCTCCATTTTCATAAAATAGTTCTTTGCCTTGCATGGCAATTTCTTCTAAGGTTTCTAAGCAATCAGAAACAAACGCTGGCGTAACAATTGCTATGTTTTCAGAGCCTTCAAGAGCTAATCTCTCAATAGTTCTATCCGTATATGGTTTTAGCCAAGGATCAAAGCCTAATCGAGATTGAAACGACGTGCTATAAGTATTTTCTTTTAGTTTTAAAGTTTGAGCTACAAGTCGTGTGGTTTCATAACATTGATGACGATAGCAAAACTGATGTGCTTTTGATGGTGTTTGGCAACAGCTATCATCGATTTTGCAATGCGACTTGGTGATATCGCTTTTTCTGATATGTCGCTCTGGCACGCCGTGATAACTGAATAATAAATGATGATAGTCCAAATCTTTAATTTTCTGATATATGCTTGCTGACAAGACATTGATGTAATCTGGATGATTGTAAAATGGTGGAATCGTAGTCAAGTTCATCTCTGAAAAATACTCGTCTCTCAGTTTTTCGGCTAAAACCAAAATGGTTTCAGTCGTTGCCATTGCAAATTGCGGATAAAGTGGCAAAAGCAAAACTTCATCTACGCCTTTATCATGCAATTCTTGAAACCCTTGATGAATGGATGGTTCGCCATAGCGCATTGCCAGAGCTATAGGAACTTGTGTGAAAGCATCAATTTTTTCTTGAAGTCTTTCAGAAAGCACAATCAACGGTGAACCTTCGTCCCACCATATTTTTTCATAGGATTTGGCCGATTGCTTTGGCCGTGTATTGAGAATAATGCCATTGACTAAAATTGCCCTTAAAACGTAAGGCAAATCTATCACGCGTTCGTCCATTAAAAATTCACCCAAATATCGTTTTACATCTTTAGGATCTGTTGATTTTGGCGAGCCTAGATTTACCATCAAAACACCTTTCATATATTCAAATTTTGTTTAGTGAAAATGAAACTTCTAAAATTATATCTCTTTAAATTTAACTGCTCTAAAAAATCATTATTTCGATAACCTGCAAGTTTGATAAGCCATTTTTTTAAAACTTTTTAAAATATCCTTTGTTTTAAGTTCGAGAGAAATCGAGAACGACTCACATCTCGCCTCCGCTCGATGTTTAAACAATTGCTCGGATTCGCACTATATTCAAACAATTGTAATGATATAATGTATCAAATCAAACTTCATCATTTCAAGGATTCGCAAATATCTTTCTTCAAATTAATAAATGATTTTAAATAAAATTGATTTAATTTCATTTCACATTATAATTTTATTCAAAGTTAAAACAAGACGGGTGAACAATCATTAAATAAAAATGAATGTTTACAAAAAGAAATTCCAAACCAATCCAAAGCGAATAACAGCATCGCGATACGGATAATAAGGTGCAGAAAAACTAGTGTTGGTTTCAAAAAGAGTTGTTAAATTTTCATATTTCAAATAAATTCGTGCTTGTCTGACTTTCATATTAAAGAAAAAATCGACGGTAAAAAAATCATCTAATTCTTCAAAGTTTTGTACTACAAATTCAGATAGAACTGGATCGTAAGCATTGGCGTTGTATCCTGTGAAGTATTTAAAATTGAATCCCGTTTGCAAAAACAAAGCTTTTTTAAACCAACGATCGGTGTAAAATAAAGACTGGCGCGTTACAAAATCAGGTACTCTAAAGACATCTTCTCCATCCAAAACATTTTGATACATTATAGTATTTGCCAAAGAAAACTTGCCATATCTCAAGGTTTTTTCGAATTTTAATTTCAAATATCTCACATCGGTATCAGACTGAAATGGTCTGACCAAAGAATCGGCGACGGCATTTGTATCGGGATTATCTATAAAACCAAAATAAGCATAATCTTGAATTTGTGTGATAGACGCATCGAGTTTACCAAATTTTTCTGAATTTATTTCCGCCTGTAAATATTGGGTTTTGACATTGTCAAAATCATTAAACCAATTGTAATTTTTATAATCGCTTTGATGCAAAAGTTTATTGTAGTTTGGTGCATGTGAGTTGATATGCAAACGTGCTGTGGCTTTCAAATCTTTTGAAAATTGATAATCAGCTTGGGTTTTGATATAGTTACCGTCAAAATCGCCAGAGAAATTATATTGGACATCGCCTTGAAGTTTAAATGCTCCTATTTCACCAGAATAAGATCCGCCAGCAGCTAAAATATCACCTTTTAGACGGTTTGGAACAACGCCTTGATCGCCTACAAACACAGATTGATAGCCATAATTGTAATTGCTGTGCGAAACATTAAACCCAAAAACACCTAATGGATTAATTTGATAACTCAAGCCTAAAGTATTAGTAACATCTTGAAACTGTACTTCTGTATTTAAGTTTTGAGTTTCTAAAGCTGATCCAAATAAATCTGAAGCTTGGGTTTGGGTATATCTAAAGGTTTTATCCTTAAAAAAAAGCTGATGTTTCAATTTGATTTGACCATTTTGTGTTGAATCATTCCCTTTTCTGAGTTTATAAAAGTGATCGACGTAAAACCGTCGGCCAACAAACTTGTTTTCAGCATCTTGAAATTGCACGTCTAAAGATGGTCGATTATCAAATTCAGAATCACCATTAACAAATTGCTGTCTTGCTGTAGATGTGAGACCACCGTTTTCTTCAACGGTAAAATCTTGAGATGTAAAATGGGTTTTTAAATAATAACGGTCGTTTTTTGTGCTATAAGCCACACCAATTCTGAAATGCCCATTGGAAGTTGCTGAATGTCGATATTTTCCTAAAGACCTTAAACCTTTATAGGCGATATAAAAGTTAAATCGCTTGGTAAAATTACTGGTAAAAGACGCGTCCAAATTTTGACCTTGTTCAAAAGTAGTTTTAAAATACAAATCGGTATAAGGTGTTGGCACATAAAAATAGTTGATGTCTTCGGCTTCAATATAATAAAATCGTCGGGCTTGAGCACCAAATTGCGGTCTGAGATGAACTTTATCAAACGAATAGCCTAAGCTATTGTAGGTTTGTCCAATGTTGTGAAACGGCAAAAGTTCAAAATCATCTTTGCGTAAATAATTGTATTTGTAGGCCTTTTGAATAGTTAAACTCGTATCCGCTATAATGGTATCATTTTTTGAAGTGATAATTTTGTATTGATCTATTGGCGGACGCTCTTTGGTTTCTTTGACAGATTGAGCATCTTCAACATTTCTGTTCATATTACGATTTCCTGAATCGGCTCGTCTCAGCTCTCTGACTTGAGCCATTGTGCTTGTAATACATATAAAACCAATAAAAAAGAAAAGATATTTCATCAAAACCCACTAATTCTGTGCAAAAGTATCATTTTTTCGATGAACTTTTTTACTTTTAGGTTTTTGTATAACGCAAAAAGTTTTGCCTTATTGAAAAACTCAAAAACGATAGAAGATTATTTTAAACGCTTTTTCCCATCGCCGTTTAGTATTGCAGTGATATTGACCTTTGTGGTCATGGTGTGGGCAAGTTTGAGTATGACTTCGGGTAGCGCTTCTCAAAATTTTATACAAGTATTGAGTTATTGGGAAAACGGCATTTGGAACCAAAGTCTGTTGGTGTTTGCCTATCAAATGATGTTGATTTTGGTTTTGGGACATATTTTAGTGCTTAGTCAACCTATGCAAAAGTTACTCGATGTCCTTACCGCACCAATAAATTCAACGGCCAAAGCTTTAGTTGTTGTTACGGTTTCTACCATGTTTATGGCGTTTTTAAATTGGGGTTTAGGCTTGATTTTTGGAGCGATTTTGGTTCGTAAAATCGGTGAATCTTCTGCAAAAAAAGGCTTTAAACTCAATTATCCTTTACTCGGTGCTGCGGGCTATATCGGTCTTATGGTTTGGCACGGTGGTTTAAGCGGTTCAGCACCTTTAAAAGTTGCAGAAAGCGGACATTTGGCGAGTTTAAGTCAATTGGTAGTGCCTAACTTTATAGCCACCAGCGATACCATTTTAAGTTTTGAAAATCTTCTGATTTTTGGACTATTACTTGTGCTTATGCCAATGCTGTTTTTGATTTTAAACAAAAAGTCTAAATCCATTTTAAACTTTAATTATTCTTCATCTAAAACTAAATCAAAACCCGATCAAGACGATATCATCAAGTTTGAAAAAAGCCGTTGGCCAGCCATAGTTTTTGGAATTCTGATGCTTTTAGCTTTTGTGGTTCAGTATAAAGATATGCTTTTAAACTTGAGGCTGACACCAAATATGCTTAATTTTTTGATGTTGGGTTTGGCGTTTATCTTACACGGTAATTTTCATCAGTTTTTAAAAGCGCTTAAAATTTCAATAGGCGATGTGAGTGGCATTTTAATTCAATTTCCTTTGTATTTTGGTATTATGGGCATGATGAAAGACAGCGGTTTGGCGATTAATATTGCCGAATTTTTTGTGAGTATTTCATCAACAGAAACTTTGCCTGTTTTTACATTTATGAGTGCAGGATTACTCAACATTTTTGTGCCAAGTGGTGGCGGTCAGTGGGCGATTCAAGGACCGATTATTATAGAATCATCTAGTCAACTCAATGTACCTTTGCCTAAAATGATTATGGCAATGGCTTACGGCGATCAAATCACCAATATGCTACAACCTTTTTGGGCTTTGCCTTTGTTGGCTATTACTAAACTAAAAGCCTATCAAATTTTGCCTTTTACCTTGTGGATGTTTTTAATTGGCAGCTTGATTTTTATCTTTGGTTTAGTATTTATCTATTAGATTTATGGTATTTCTCACTTCAGAATTGTGGTTTCCACATCCTCAAAACGCTGACGAATCTGGCGTTTTGGCTGTTGGCGGCGACTTGTCTGCCGAGCGGTTGATGTTGGCTTATCGCAATGGGATATTTCCTTGGTATAATGAAAATGAACCCATTTTATGGTGGTCGCCTGACCAACGCATGGTGTTGTTTCCTGAAAAACTTCACATCTCAAAATCTATGCGACCGCTTTTAAATCAAAATAAGTTTAAAGTAACTTTTAATCAAGCTTTTGAGAAAGTAATTGCCGCTTGTGCAACAACGCCCCGCGAAGGTCAAGACGGCACGTGGCTCAGTGATGAAATGATTAAGGCTTATACCAACTTACACAAAAAAGGCTTTGCCCATTCTGTTGAAACTTGGCAAGACGATGAATTGGTTGGTGGTTTATACGGCGTTTATTTAAAATCTTGTGGTGTGTTTTGTGGCGAAAGTATGTTTGCTCATCAAAGCAATGCTTCAAAATTTGCTTTTATAAAAATGGTGGAACATTACAAAACTTTAGGGCTAAAACTCGTGGATTGTCAAATATACACGCCACATTTAGAGCGACTTGGTGCAGAGTTGATAGATCGAGATGAGTTTTTAAAGGTTTTACGCAAGAACTAATTCCTTTACAATTTTTTTTTTTTAGTGGTAGAGAAATCACTCACTTACATTTTTTGAAACCTCCAGAGATTTCTTACCGCAAGGTTCGCTAAAGACAAAATAGATTTTTACTTTACCAAGTTTTTAAAAGTACCTTAGCGAAACCACTTGTGTATTTTGAGGTCTTCCTCGGCTTAGGGATTGAGGCATTGTTGGAGCTCTTGCCACGCCAAAAAGCGTGGCAAAGCGACTGCCGAAAGCCCGACCACGCTGCAAGCGTGGGAAGCCCCAAAACAGAGATTTGATATTATCTAAAAAACGTCATAAAAATAAATACCATATAGCCAATTAGAAGGATAATCCCTTTAAGACGGTTGATGTAAAAGCGCTGAGGAATGAGCAAGGCTAAAGGCATTAAAACAAAGGCGAAAGCTATCATCCAAATCAGGTCTGAGTTTAGCATTTCCGTGGATTCGAGTTGTAATGGATGAATGAGTGCCGTGATGCCTAAAACACTGCCAATATTAAAAATATTTGACCCGATGAGATTGCCGAGTGACAAATCTTTTTCTTTTTTGATAGCTGCCATGATAGATGCGGCCAATTCTGGAACACTAGTGCCGAAAGCTACCATAGTTATGGATATGACGCGGTCACTAACACCAAGGTCTAAGGCAATACCTGTTGCACCGCTCACAAGCCATTCTGAACCGTAGTATAAACCTATAATACCTAACAACAACCAAATAATAACCTTAAAATAACTAACTAATTTAAGTTTTTCGTCAACATCTTCTATTACAATGTTTTTTTTGGTGCGTGTCCTGATGATTAGAAACAATAAATAAATGACGATACCGATCAGTAATATCAAACCTTCGAAAGCACTTAAAATTTGTTCTGTAGATAGAAAGTAGTATAAAAAAATGGAAAACAACATCATAATTGGCCAGTAAAACCGATTAAAATCTTTGTCCGTTGAAAGTTTATGAATGATTGCTGTAACGCCAAGAACTAAGCCAATATTGGCAATATTTGAACCCACCACATTGCCTAAGGCAAAATCTGGTTTGCCTTCTAAAGCTGCAAACACACTTACAAATAATTCTGGCACTGAAGTAGCAAAAGATACCACGGTTAAGCCGACAATCATTTTTGAAATGTTGAGTTTTAAGGAAATAGAAACCGCAGATCTAACGAGAAATTCACCACCTATGACCAATAAACTTACGCCTAAAAACAGCAGTAGATAATCCATGAACGCTTAAAATTTTTGCAAATATAAAATTAAAAGCGTCAACCCGAGTTTATGAATTATCTTTTTAAAACTCAATATGCCAAATCCCTCTAACTTGGTTAACATCATAACCAATCGCTTTATCTTCTGGATATTTAAGTTTAATGGTTTTGTAGGTTTCAGATTTTATGGTTTTACCAACCTCTCCGTGACATTTTAGGCACATACTGTTGGTAACAATAGGATAATAAAAATCAAATTTGCCATTGTTTTTTTCTATGATAGGTTCAGGGCTTTCACCTTTAGCTATCATTTCTTTAAAAGTGTTTATATAGATTTCTTCTCTTGTTGTAGCCAAGTTATTAGGATTCCGAGGTCGGTCAGAGGCACGTTTAATTTTAGCATTAAATTGTTCTTCTTTTTCTGAGGTGATAGGTATGGCTTTTAAATTGCAAAATTCTACAGCATTGGTTGCTCCTTTTTCATTTAGGGCTTTCATTAAGTTTTTGCCCAATTCTTTTTTTGTAGCCATTGCTATATTCATGCCTTTTTGTTTTGGTCCTTTTCTTTTTTGCATTTGAAGTTGTTTCCCTTTTTGCTTAAAAGGCGACATTCTTCCTTCTTTAAGATGCTCATCAAACCATTCGGGTTTATCGAGCTTATAATTAAACATATAGGAAGCAATAGCCTTAATATCAGCTTCATTAAATTTTTGATAAGGCATTACACCAAAACGTTTAACTGCACCTTTCATTTTTGATTTTTCTTTAGTTGGCTTATTCACAAAATTCAAAATTGATTGCGTAAATTCATCCTCAGTTGTATCATCACGCAGATAATGCATTTTAACAGCTATCATAGGTGGTGCTATAAGGTTATCTTGCTCTGTTTCAGGATTATGACAGGTATAGCATTGTGTTTTCATCAGTTCATAAGCTTTAGAAGCTTGACTTTCACTCATTGTACTTTTTGAATTTAAGGCTTTGTAGTCTGTTTTTGGTTGTTTATCAGACTTGCAGGATAAGATTGATACGACTAATAAAAGAATGAGATATTTCATCGGCACTAAATTTTTATAAAAGTAAGGAATCAATAAGTTATTTTATGTAACTCAAGTTACAGTATGAAGAAGTTTGGACAATATTTTAGTATTTTTGTCAAAAAATTGAAATTATGAGTTTAGAAAAACAAGTGATGGACAAAATGAAGGTGGCAATGAAAGCTAAAGATACAGTAGCTTTAACTTCTTTGCGTTCTATAAAAAGTGAAATTTTGAAAGCCAAAACCAGTGGTGACTTTAGTGGTGAAATGACTGAAGCTGAAGAGCTTAAACTCATCCAAAAGTTAGTGAAACAACGCAAAGATTCCGCAAAACTCTATCAAGAGCAAAACCGAGATGATTTGGCTGAAGAAGAATTGAATGAAGTGAAAATACTTGAAGAGTTTTTGCCTGAGCAAATGAGCGAAGAGGTTATTGCTAAAGAAGTCAAGCAAATTATAGAGCAAACTGGTGCAAGTAGTATGAAAGATATGGGAAAAGTGATGGGCATTGCCAGTAAACAGATGGCTGGCAAAGCTGAAGGTGCTATGATTTCTAAGATTGTGAAGCAAGAGTTGGCTTAGATTGCGTGATTATTGTTTTATATCTTATGTGTCTGTGAGACGTGTGAGGTCTTGTTAATTTTAAATTTGGTTGACAAAAGATGCTTTCTTAAGACTATGATGCGTTAATCAGAATAATTGCAAGTTTTTAGTTTTTGAATATTTAAAAGTCTTATTTATTTTGCCACGAATACACTAATTTTATTTTGCCACGAATGCACTAATTTTATTTTGCCACGAATGCACTAATTTTATTTTGCCACGAATACACTAATTTTATTTTGCCACGAATACACTAATTTTATTTTGCCACGAATACACTAATTTTATTTTGCCACGAATGCACTAATTTTATTTTGCCACGAATGCACTAATTTTATTTTGCCACGAATGCACTAATTTTATTTTGCCACGAATGCACTAATTGATTTTAAGATTATAGAACTGAGAAGAAAAAGAATTTAACGAAGTACGTGTGTTAAAAATTAGATTCAAATCAGTTCTGTATCTTAACTGAATAGTCCTGCCTTTGCGAAATTGACTCCAAAATAAAAAAACTTAAAAACTTCACATAGTAAGCAATATTTCTTGTAATTTTGCAAAACTTTTTAGCTCGGTAGCTCAACTGTCTCGCACATGTGGAATGGATTTCGGCTACTTAGTAAATAATAAAAGTACATTTTAGCATAATTTTTATGCATTATATTTTGAAATAATGGCCCTGTAGCTTAACTGAATAGAGCTTTGGATTTCGGCTCCAACGGTTGGGGGTTTGAATCCCTCCAGGGTCACTTTACAAACATTAAGCCCTTGATTTTCATGGGCTTTTTTATTATATACTAAAGAATCTATATTGATAAGTTTAAACTCTTCATTGAATACCTAAAAAGCCAACCTAACAGGTTTTGAAACTTCAAATAATATCTCACTTTTTAAAATCAAAAATATAGAACATAAACAGCTATACAAATCAATTTCTTTACTTTTGCAAACATGAAATACGAAAGATTAACCAAAGAGCAATTTGAAGAATTGCATCAGGAATTTATCAATTTTCTCGCCACACAATCTATTACTGCTGAAGAGTGGGCAGACATTAAAAAAAACAAACCCGAAGTGGCTGAAGAAGAACTCGATATTTTTAGCGATTTGGTTTGGGAAGGTGTGCTCAAAAAAGTAGAATATCTCGAACATATTTCAGCAAAATATATGTTTTTGTTCAGGTTTACCGAAGTGCAAATTGATTTGATAAAAATAGAAGTCAAACATCCTGATATTGACATCACGACTAAAAAAGGCTACCAATGGCTACAAAATAATTTACTCGCCGATGAAGTCGAAATTCACGAAGCCACCAAAGCTTTGAGTGATGATAGAAATAAAGATATCTTTGCATTGATCAAACAAGGTGCAAATATCACAAAAGGCGAGTTGTTCAAGTATTTTAACAAGTGGATTAACGCCCAAAACTAAAACCAAATTAATGGCTCAAAAACCCGCTATACCAAAAGGCACAAGAGATTTTAACGCTGAAGAACTCGCGAAACGCAATTATATTTTTGATACGATTAAGCATCAATTTCAGTTGTTTGGATTTCAACCTATTGAAACTCCAAGTTTTGAAAAGTCATCAACCCTTATGGGAAAATACGGCGACGAAGGCGATCGGTTGATTTTTAAGATTTTAGATTCAGGTGATTATTTGAAAAAAGTTGATAATAAACTTTATGAAACCAAAGACGCAACTCAAATTACATCAAAAATCTCGGGCAAAGCCTTACGTTACGACTTAACCGTCCCATTTGCACGTTATGTGGTGCAACACCAACACGAGTTGAATTTTCCGTTTAAGCGTTTTCAAATTCAGCCGGTTTGGCGTGCAGATCGACCGCAAAAAGGTCGTTTTAGAGAGTTTTATCAATGCGACGCCGATGTGGTTGGAAGCCATAGTTTATGGCAGGAAGTAGAGTTTATACAACTCTACAATGCTGTTTTTAATCAACTAAAACTAAAAGGTTGCAAAATCAAACTCAACAACAGAAAAATTTTAAGCGGTCTGGCAGAAATCATTGGCGAATCTGATAAGCTCATTGACTTTACAGTGGCTTTAGACAAGCTTGACAAAATCGGTAAGGACAAAGTGATTGAAGAAATGTTGGAGCGAGGTATTGATCAACAAGCCCTTGAAAAACTCAATCCTATTTTTGAATTACAAGGCGATATGCAAACCAAGCTCAACCAAATTAAAACTTTATTGTCATCTTCAGACATCGGTTTAAAAGGTGTAGAAGAATTAGAATTTATCGTCAACCAAACTCGCGATTTAGACTTAAAAGCTTGTGAGTTAGATTTTGATGTTACCTTAGCACGCGGTTTGAATTACTATACTGGAGCTATTTTTGAAGTTCAAGCTCCTGAAGGCGTAAAGATGGGTTCCATTGGTGGTGGTGGTCGCTACGATGATTTGACGGGTATTTTCGGTCTTAAAGATTTAAGCGGTGTTGGCATTTCTTTTGGCTTAGATAGGATATTTTTGGTGATGAAAAGTTTAAATTTATTTCCTGAAAACCTTGTCAAAAATAATCGTTTGTTGTTTATCAACTTTGGAGAAAATGAAGCTCGTCATTCCATTAAGTTGATTACAAGACTTAGAAATAATGGTATTGCAGCAGAATTGTATCCTGATGCTGATAAACCAAGAAAGCAATTGACTTACGCCAATAAAAACGAATATCAATACGTAGCTTTACTTGGCGAAAATGAAATTCAAAACAAAAATTTGACACTAAAAAATATGAACAGTGGCAAACAAGAACAAATTCAGCAATCGGATTTGGTCAATGTGATGACTGAAAAACTTAATAACTGATATGAAAAAAACCATCGCCATCGCTATGGGTGGCTACACCAGTGAATGTGATGTTTCCATACAAAGTGGAGAAAATGTTTATGAGCATCTAAAAAACGATTATAATGTTTACCAAGCTCATATTTTAAAAGACAATTGGTATGTTTGGCACGACGCCCAAAAATATCCCATTGACAAATCCGATTTTTCTGTTGTAATCGATGGACAAAAAATCACCTTTGATGTCGTGTTTAATACCATTCACGGCACGCCAGGCGAAGATGGTTTGATACAAGGTTATCTTCAAAATTTAAACATCAAACAAACGGCTGCTGAATATTACAATGCAGCTTTAACCTATAACAAAAGAGACTGCATCAGTGTTTTAAAAGCCTATGGCATACCAACTGCCGAAAATTATTTTTATAATCAAGGTGATGTTATTGATGCTGATGATATCATCAAAAAAGTAGGTTTGCCTTGTTTTGTCAAAGCCAATCGAGCTGGTAGTAGTTTTGGAATTACTAAAGTTAAAACCAAAGACGAAATCCCACAAGCGATAAATCACGCTTTAAAAGAAGACGACGAAGTGATTATTGAATCCTTTCTCGATGGTCGAGAAGTTTCCGTTGGGGTGATAAATTATCAAGGAGAAGTTAAGGCTTTGCCTGTTACAGAAATTATTTCAGAAAATGAATTCTTTGATTTTGAAGCTAAATATTATGGCAAATCTCAAGAAATCACACCAGCCAATTTAACAGAAAATGAAACCCAATCTGTTCAAAATTTAGCGGTTAAAATTTTTAAAATATTAAAGATGAAAGGTTTGACACGTTCAGAATTTATTTTTCACAATGGTCAACCGCATTTTTTAGAAATCAACGCCTGTCCAGGTTTGACCAAAGCCAGTATTTTACCTCAACAAGCTAAAGCTGCTGGCATTTCTTTATCGGCTCTTTTTAGTAATGCTATTGAGATGGCTTAGACGCTTTTATTTTATTATCTTTACCCAAAAAGTTTTGTTATGAAACGTGCGGTTTTTCCTGGTTCTTTTGATCCTTTAACGATAGGGCATTACGATATTATTTGTCGTGGAATGACCTTGTTTGATGAAATTATCTTAGCTATTGGCGTGAATGCCAACAAAAAATATATGTTTAGCTTAGAACAACGCAAGCAGTTTTTGATAGATACTTTTAAAGATGAACCCAAAATAAAAGTCGATACTTATTCAGGACTAACCGTTGATTATTGTATTGAAAATGAAGCTGATTTTATCTTAAGAGGTTTGCGTAATCCCGCTGATTTTGAGTTTGAAAAAGCTATTGCACACACCAACAGAAAATTACAAAAAATAGAAACCGTTTTCTTGCTAACTTCAAGTGGCAAAAGCTATATCTCGTCTTCAATTGTGAGAGATGTCATCAGAAATGGTGGCGATTATACCGTTTTGGTACCAGATAGCGTTAGGGTTTAAACTAAATGGCTTTTTATAAGTCTTAATTCAAAATTATTTGTGTTGAATCTTATACGTTTTAGCTTATTCATTGCTTCTCTTATTTTTACTCTATTTTCTTTTAGTCAAAATATCAGTGTGAGTTCTAACACATTTTCAGATCAACAACTTGTTGAAGACGTGTTGTTTGGCACTAATTGTGTTGATAACATCAATGTGACTAACACGGTTTCTGGCAATTTTTCAAACGGTGAATTGAGTTATGGATATTTTGATGCCAACAACGCTAACTTTCCTTTTGACAACGGCATTGTTTTAACCACTGGTCGGTTAAGCAACGTGCCTGGACCAAATAATTCCCTAAGTGATGATGATGCAGCCAATTGGTCTGGCGATCAAGATTTAGAAAATATTCTCGGTATCAGCAATACCATCAATGCTACAATTTTTGAATTTTCGTTTGTACCACAAGCCAATAGCATCAGTTTTCGATATCTATTTGCTTCCGAAGAATATCGAGAAAACAACTCTTCAACTTGTGATTTTTCTGACGCCTTTGCTTTTTTGATCCGACCTGTTGGTGGACAGTTTCAAAATTTAGCACTTGTGCCTGGCACTAACACTCCTGTTCAAGTGACCACAGTTAGACCTGAAATTCCGGGTGCTTGTGATGCGATTAATGAAGAATTTTTTGGACAGTTTAATGATGTAAATGCTCCGATAAACTTTAATGGACAAACGGCAATTTTAACCGCTGAAAGTGATGTTATAGCTGGTCAAACCTATGAAATCAAATTAGTGATTGCTGACGAAACTAACTTTAGATATGATTCTGCCGTTTTTATAGAAGGAAACAGTTTTAATATTGGCGTAGATTTGGGTCAAGACCAAACCCTTTGCCAAGGCGAAACCTTAAATCTTCAGGTAGAAAATGATGAAGTTACAGCGATTAGGTGGTTTTTTGACGGTCAATTGATTAATGATACCGATGACAATATCACAGTTTCTGAAGCTAATTTTGGTGCAGGTCAATACAGTGTTGAAGCTGATTTAACAAGTGGTTGCACGGCTATTGATGAAGTTCAAATCAGTTTTGATCAAATGAGTTTACCACAAGATTTAAGTCTCAATACTTGTGTTGATGCTAATGGATTTGGAGTCTTTAACTTATTTGACGTGAGTAATCAAATAGATAACAGTTTGCAAATTTTAAATTTTTATTTAACCCAAAACGAAGCTGAATTAGGCATCAATCCTATTCAAAATCCTAATACATTTGAAAATACAACGTCTAACCAAAATGTTTTTGTTCGTGTCTTGAACGCTAATAATTGCACTGCTGTAGCAAGTGTTCAGTTGAGTGGAAACAGTCAAGTTTTTGATGAAATTACGTTTACAGTTTGTCCTGTCCAAGAAACCAGTCCGACGTCTTTTACCAATCAAGCCATTCAAAATCAAGTTTTAAGTGTTCTTGGAATTCAAGCTCAAAATATAGAGTTATATTTTTCAGAAAACGATGCCATCAATCAAACCAATTCAATTAACACAGGTTTTATAGAAATAGAAACTGAACTTTTGCCTTTAACAATTTTTGCTCGTGTAGAAGCTGACAATTATTGTTTAGGTCTTGTTCCTGTTGTTCTTCAAAAAATTGATGCTCCTATTTTTAGTAATGTTGAATCTGAATTTTTAATTTGTGAAAATTCTGATGACAATGTAACGCTTGATGCCAGCATAGTGAACACGCAAGGCGAAACATTCTATGAATGGAATACTGGTGAAACCACAGAAAGTATTCAGGTGAATGAAGCAGGAAGTTTTAGTGTTGAGGTCACAAGTGTTCAAATGATTGATGGTCTTGAAGTGGTTTGCACAAACACTAAAAATTTTAATGTTAATGCTTCAAGCTTACCTGAAGTGAGTTTTACTCAAACTGGTTTTGCGGGAAATGGACAAGTTATAATCAATGCCCAAGGCAGTGGTGACTATGAATTTGCGTTAAATGATAGTGGTTTTACAAACTCCAATACTTTTGATATTAATCAAATTGAAAACACCATTATTGTCAGAGATAAAAATGGCTGTGGTGAAGTAACATTAAATTTTATTGCACTTCAAATCCCTGATTTCTTTACACCAAATAATGATGGGATTAATGATTTTTGGCAAATCAAAGGCATCAGACAAAGTGAAAACGACGTCAAAAATATTTTTATTTTTGACAGGTATGGCAAATTGCTGGATAATATTTCACCTTTACTGATTGGTTGGGATGGCACGTATAATGGCAAAACAATGCCGTCACAAGATTATTGGTATAAAATTGAAATGAATTCTGGACAAAGTGTTTCAGGGCATTTTACTTTAAAACGTTGAAAGTTTAAGTAAATCAATCTTTTAATCGACTAATGCTTAATCCATCTCTAATCGGTAACAATACCGTTTCTAATTGTGAATGTGTAATGAGTTTTTCATTATAAGCCCGTAAAGCCAGCGTGTCTTCATCGTGGATTTGTGGGTTGACGACTTTGCCGTCCCAAAGCACATTATCTGATAAAATAACGGCTTTAGGATTGAGTTTAGGCATCACCAAATCTAAATACAGACTATAATTTTGTTTATCGGCATCGATGAAAACCAAGTCAAATTTAGCATCAATTTTAGGAATAATGTTTTGAGCATCACCCAGATGGGTTTTGATATTTTGATAGAACGGAGAGTTTTTAAAATGTTTTTGCTGAATGTCAACCAACTCTTCATTAACATCAATAGTGTGTAATACGCCATTTTCAGCTAAGCCTTCAGCAAGACAAAGGCTTGAATATCCTGTGTAAGTGCCTATTTCTAAAATGCAACTCGGGGCGACAATTTTTGAAATTAAACTCAATAATCTGCCTTGATAAGCACCGCTGAGCATTCGTGGTTGAAGCACTTTTTGCCAGGTTTCTTTGGCAAGGGCTTTTAGAAATTTTGGCTCATTTTCGCTGTGCTCAATACTGTAAGCTTCTATGCTTTTGTCAATTATTTTCATGGTGACCAATACGTTTATAAAAATCAGTTTTTAGTTTTTCATCTTCTCCAAACAACCAAGTTACCACATTGTTACTCCAAATTTCGTCGCGTTCTTTAGCTGAAATAATATTTTGCTCAACAGCCAAATCCAAAAGTTTGCCAGGATAGGATGATTGCGGTTGGCTTTCCATTTCACCAAGTGGATAAGGATCATCAAGTCCAGCGATAATTTGTTTGCTTTTTTGATTTTCTAACAGAAGTTTAAATGATTTGGTGTCGTGCACCAAAGTATCAAAGAAAATATTTTTATGACCTACTGATTTTCGCGGGTGAACTTTGCCTTTAAATAAATCAGGACGTCCATCAAAACCCTGAATTCTTCGCCCTAAATTGATTTGTGCGAGTTGTCCGCCATGAGCAAAACAAACCCGCATATTTGGGTATTTGTCAGGATAACCATTAAGGGTTAAAAAGTGATAAGCATCAGCACATTGAGCCAACATCCAAATCAGATGAAAGCGCCAAGCGGTGTTTTCAAGTTTGATAAATTTTTCACCATCATACGGATGAACTTCAACCGCAAGATTATATTTGCTGGCAAGCTCAAAAATAGGTTCGTTTTCTTCGTCAAAAATACAACGCCAAGTGCCGATAGAGTCCATGTAATGAGTTGGTAAGCAAAGAATACGCATATCGAGTTCTTCTACGCAGCGTTCAATTTCCCACAAAGCACTTTTGACGAAACCCGGATGTACCACAAAACCACAAGTAAATTTTGTGGGGTTTTCTTTTTGAACTTTTGCATTAAAATCGTTTTGAAATCGCAAAGCTTTTTTCATTTCTTCCACACGTAGTCCGTTACCATAAAGTTGAGATAGATTCAGCACCACCGCATGGTCAATATTATAACGCTCCATCCATTCTAACTTATCATCAAGAAAAAAACTCGAATCGGTTACGGGGCGTTTCCAGTTTTTTTGAAGCATAAATTTACGTTCATCGTCCACCCAAAAAATGCCTTTTTCTTTCATAAACTTAGGAATCTGTTCGGGATAAGGTAATAAGTGAGAATGACCGTTTATACGTAGTTTTCGTTTCATATGTCGTAAAAATACATCAATTAGTTGGGTTAAAATTAAAGAAATTGTAAAATATAAGAGAATATTTATACAGTTCAAAACTTACATTTTGAAAATAAAATAATTATTACTTTTTTAGTATTGAATATTAATCGTAATATTGCAATGTAGTAATAGTAGTGAACAGTGAGCAGTGAGCTGTGGTTAGTAAGAGTTTAATATAGGCTAAGTGCTAAAAAATCAAAACATGGGTTTAACCAAAACAGAAAATTTTACAGCGGAACAAAACCAAATTGCATCTATAGCTAAGGCATTAGCCCATCCGGCTCGAATAGCAATTTTACAAGAAATATTTAAAGCACAATCTTGTATTTGCGGAGATTTGGTCAGTCAAATTAATTTAGCACAACCGACCATTTCTCAACATCTTAAAGAACTTAAAAATGCTGGATTAATCAAAGGTAATATTGAAGGCACGAGCGTTTGCTATTGTATTGATGATGAACAATGGACACAATTAAAAAACACACTCAATGCGTTTTTAGACCGCAATATTTCCGTCAATGACGACTGTTGTTAAATCAATACCGACGTATATTATTAAATCAAATTAAAACATAAAATTATGACACTCTCTGAAATTAAAAATCATTTAAAGCAAATTGAAAATCTCAAATTTATTTTACCCAATGGTACAGAAGTGCCTTCGCACTTTCATGTGACAGAAGTTGGTAAAGTTACCAAACATTTTATTGATTGTGGTGGCACAGAGCGTTTTCAGGATATCATCAATTTTCAACTCTGGACAGCCGATGATATAAATCACAGACTTCAAGCTGAAAAATTAAATAAAATTATCGAACTTTCTGAAAAACAACTCAAACTCAATGAGGATTTAACAATAGAAGTGGAATACCAAGGTCAAACCATTGAAACTTATGGTTTGGATTTTGACGATTCAGTTTTTAAACTCATACCATTACAAACCGATTGTTTGGCTAAAGACAAATGTGGAGTTTCAGCGTCAAAACCTAAAGTTAAATTAAGTGAATTGCAAGCTTCACAAGCCTGTTGTTCGCCTGAAAGCGGTTGCTGTTAAGCTATGGGAAAATTTGAAAAATACCTGAGCGTTTGGGTTGCTTTGGCTATCTTAGTTGGCATTGGTATAGGACGACTGTTTGGCGATTCTATTCAATTTTTAAGCGATTTAGAAGTTGCAAAAGTCAATATTCCAGTTGCCATTTTGGTGTGGATGATGATTTATCCGATGATGGTGCAAATTGATTTTTCATCCTTAAAAAACGTTACTAAAAATAACAAAGCTGTAGGTTTAACTTTAGTCATAAATTGGTTAGTCAAACCTTTTACCATGGCATTTTTTGCGTGGCTGTTTTTAGATCAAATTTTTAGTGCCTATTTATCGCCAGAAGATGCAGAGCAGTATATCGCTGGAGCTATCATCCTAGGTGCTGCACCTTGTACGGCTATGGTTTTTGTGTGGTCGTATTTAACCAAAGGCGATGCTAATTATACACTCGTTCAAGTGTCTTTAAACGACATTATTTTATTGGTGCTTTTCATTCCAATTGTCAAATTTTTGCTTGGGGTAACTAATATTCAGATTCCTTATGATACTTTGATTTATTCAGTTGTTATTTTTGTCGTTATTCCACTCACAGCAGGTTATGTTTCAAACAAATATTTAATAAAAAGATACAGTATAGATTGGTTTAAAAATGTGTTTTTACATCGTCTGAAACCTGTCTCTATGATTGCCCTCATCACGACTTTGGTCTTGTTGTTTGCCTTTCAAGGCGATAAAATTTTAAACAAACCTTTTGATATTTTATTAATTGCCATACCATTGACCATTCAAACTTATTTTATCTTTTTTGTCACTTGGTTTATCGGTCGTTATTTAAAACTAAAACACAGTGTTTGCTCGCCATCGGCTATGATTGGTGCGAGCAACTTTTTTGAACTGGCTGTTGCGGTAGCCATTTCGCTATTTGGTCTTAATTCTGGTGCATCTTTAGCGACAGTAGTTGGTGTATTGATTGAAGTGCCAGTGATGTTATCGCTTGTGGCTATTGCTAACAAATGGAAATATTAAAACATGAATAATTCAATTCAATCGCTTCTACAACAATTTGAAAAGGAAGACCATCAAATTGACCTTGAAAGAAAACATCAAATTAAAGCCATTGCTGAAACTTTAAAACAGCAGCATTCATCAAAGCCTTTTCAACTCATTTTTGTTTGCACACATAATTCACGTCGGAGTATATTTGGTCAAGTTTGGGCAACAGTCCTTGCCGATTATTATGATATTGCTTTAGAGTCTTATTCTGGTGGCACAGAAGTTTCAGCGGTTAATGATAACGCGATAAGTTGTCTAAGATATTTAGGCTTTGACGCTCAAAAATCCCAAAACACAAGCAATTCAATAGTTGAAGTGAATTACGGAAATTCTAATGTTATCAAGTGCTTTTCAAAATTATATAACGATGCTCAAAATCCGAGTGATAACTTTTATGCCATTATGCTTTGTGAGCAAGCCTCGGAAAATTGCCCATTTATTCCAAATGCCTTAGAGCGTTTCAATTTGACCTATCCCGATCCAAAACAATTTGATGGCACAACTCAGCAGGATGAAAAATACAGGGAAGTGGCTTTGACAATTGGGCTTGAGTTGAGTTTTCTGATCAGGCAGTTATAATATTTTGCTTTCTGATTTATATAAATTAACGTGAGTTCGATATAAATTGCAATAAAATATATTCATATAAAATACAGATATTTAATCATTTGTCATGTTGACAGAGCGAAACATGAACGACGAGACATCTCAGTAGAATGAGATTTCTCCTCATTCTTCGTTCGAAATAACAAAATTTGCTTACAAAAAGATATAACCATCTGATTTATAGCTTTCAATAAATCGAACTTACGTTAAATTAAATTAGGGTTTATAAGAAAGTTAGAATTTAAAGTCAGAATTTAAAGTTATAGATATCGGATTTGTTATAAATAGAATGGCTCCAATCCAACTATTTAAAACCGTTGAAACGCTTAGGATTGTGCATTGGCTATGGTTTGCAAATATTCGATTGTGAATGGATTTATCCATTTTCAATGATTTCAATTTCTTTCCTGTAAGTTCTAAGTTTTACTGCGATATGGTCTCGCAGTACTGAAATTGTTAAGTGTATTTTATCGTATGCAAAGTTATTATGCAATATATATTCCCTCGCATTAAAACAACAAATTTATTGACTTATCTTACTGAAATTTAGTGGTTTATATAAGAATAAGGATATCCTAAATTAAGACTTAAAAACTCTGCATTTACTGTTTCTTCCAAATAGCTATAAGTGCTACTTTCAAAAAACTTATCAACAATGTGGTAAAAAGTGGTAAATTGTGGTAATTTTTTTGATATATTTGACCTAATTATTGAGGTCAATGACAAACTACATCGGAACATATGAGTGCAAAATAGATGCAAAAGGAAGGCTATTAGTGCCTTCTGCCCTAAAAAAGCAAATGCATTCCCACTTAGAAGATGGCTTTGTTTTAAAGCGTTCTGTGTTTCAAAAATGTCTCGAACTCTACCCAATGCAGGAGTGGAATGTGTTAATGCAAAAGATTAATGGTCTCAATAGATTTAAAAAGAAAAACAACGATTTTATCAGAAAGTTTACTGCTGGTGTCAAAGTTGTTGAAGTCGATACCAATGGTAGATTACTGGTTCCAAAAGATTTAAAAACCTTCGCTGATATCAATAAAAACTTAGTGCTGTCTTCAGCCATCAATATTATAGAAATATGGGATAAAGACCTCTACGAATCTTCAATTGAAGATGTCGATGATTTTGCAGATTTAGCCGAAGACGTAATGGGAAACAATGATGACACAGAATGACTATCACATACCCGTTTTGCGCAATGAAAGCGTTAAAGGTCTCAACATCAAACCCGACGGCGTTTATGTTGATGCCACATTTGGTGGTGGTGGACATTCTTATGAAATTTTAAATCAACTAAATTCTAAAGGAAAATTAATTGGTTTTGACCAAGACGAAGCGGCATTACAAAACAAAATTGATGATGATAGATTCCTTTTAATTCCAGAAAATTTTAGATATCTCAAACGCTTTTTAAAATTTCACGGTTTTGAATCTGTCGATGGAGTTTTAGCCGATTTTGGTGTGTCTTCTCATCAATTCAATACTGCCGAACGTGGCTTTTCAATACGATTTGACGCTGATTTAGATATGCGGATGAATCAGAGCCAAGACCTGACAGCCAAAAAGATTGTTAATGAATATTCTGAAGACAAATTGATTTCAATTATACGACAATATGCAGAGTTGAGAATGGCTCCAAAGTTGACTGCTGCAATAATTTCAGCAAGACAACAACAGCCTATTGAAACAACATTTCAGCTAAATACAATTTTAGAGCCATTATTACCACAAACCAAAATCAATAAATTTTTAGCTCAAATTTACCAAGCTTTACGCATAGAAGTCAATCAAGAAATTGAAGCACTTAAAGAATTTTTATTGCAAACAACTGATGTTGTAAAAACAGGTGGCAGACTTAGCTTGATTTCATATCACTCTTTAGAAGATAGGCTTGTGAAACATTTTATCAGAAGTGGAAATTTTGAAGATGACATTCAAAAAGATTTTTATGGGAACATCAAAAAACCCTTTAAAAAAGTTGGCAATCTCATTGTGCCAAGTGAAGAAGAAATAAGACAGAACAAACGCTCTAGAAGTGCAAAATTAAGAATTGCAGAAAAAATTTAATTATGAGCAAAGGTGCAATTGATATCATAAAAGGCAAGTTTTTAATTCAAGACGGTGCGTTTAAAAATTGGAGCTTTATCTTGTTTTGTGCCGTGCTAGCACTTGTTATGATTGCCAGCTCTCACAGTGCAGATCGAAAAGTCTATAAGATTGCTGAACTCAAAACCAAAATGAAAGCTCTTAGAAGCGAGTTTGTCGATACCAAAAAAGATGTGATGCAACTCAAAATGGAGTCAAACGTTACCAAAATTATGACCAAAAGAGGTATTAAACTTTCTGAAGAACCACCTTTCGAAATCATTGTAAAATCAAAATCAGAATGATAGCACAAAAAAACATTCTTAAACGATTTTATGTCATCCTGGTAATGCTGGTTTTATTTACTGGCATAATCGTTTATAAAATTATTCAAATTCAAATCATTGACGGCGAGCATTATAAATCTATCGCCAATCAAAGTGTGTACAAAAGCTTTATCATCGAGCCTAATCGCGGTAATCTTTACGATACCAATTTGAATTTATTGGCAACCTCTGTCCCAGTTTACGAGATTAGATTTGATGCCGTTACAGTGTCTGAAAAAGACTTTGATAAAAATCTCATATCACTTTCAAAAGCGCTTTCAGATTTTTCAGATTTACCTGTTTCTTACTACAAAAACAAACTTCTCAATGCCAGAAAACAAAAAAATCGTTATCTGCTTATAGCCAACAATCTGGACTACAGTGAATATCAACAATTTAAAACTTTTCCACTTTTCAAATTAGGGCCATACAAAGGTGGTTTTATTGCCGAGCAAAGTATTGAAAGAGTGCATCCTATGGGCAAAGTTGGCCGACGAACTGTTGGCTATAACAACGTTGGTCTTGAAGGGGCTTTTGATGAATACCTTAAAGGCAGAAAAGGAAGACAGTTCAAACAAAAAATATCTAAAGGTCAATGGAAACCGCTTAATGATGGAAATAGTATTGAGCCTGAAGATGGTTTAGATGTGGTTTCTACCATTGATGTCAACATTCAAGATATTGTGCATCATGCTTTATTGAGACAACTCGAAAAATTCAAAGCCGACCACGGTAGCGTGATTGTTATGGAAACCAAAACAGGTGAAATCAAAGCGATTTCTAATTTAGGTCGAACCAAAAACAACACTTATTTTGAAAAAAGAAATTATGCCGTGTGGGAAAGCCATGAACCTGGGTCAACTTTTAAATTAATGAGCCTTGCTGTAGCTCTAGAAGATAAGGTAGTCGATACTTCTACCGTAGTTGATACTAAAAATGGAGTTATTAAATTTTATAATCGAACTATAAAAGATTCAAGAAGAGGTGGCTATGGAAAAATCTCTGTGGGCGATGCTTTAAAAGTCTCATCTAACACAGCATTTTCTCAAATTATAAATGATAATTATAAAAATAATCCTGAAAGGTTTGTCGATCGATTGATCAATATGGGATTGAATAAAAAAATTGGTCTTGAAATTAAAGGCGAAGGTCAACCATCTATTCCACATCCTGATGATAAAAACTGGTATGGCACTACTCTGCCCTGGATGTCTTTTGGTTATGGCGTGTCTATGACGCCTTTACAAATCTTAAGTTTTTACAATGCTATAGCAAATGATGGCATAAGAATAAAACCCAGATTCATTAAAAAAGTGATGAACAAGGGTGAGAATATAAAAAATTATGACAAACCTATCATACAAAACAGTGTTTGCTCAAAAGAAACAGCAAAAATACTTCAAGATTTACTAAAGCAAACGGTGGAAAAAGGAACAGCTAAAAACATTTATAACCAAAACTTTTCTATGGCAGGAAAAACCGGCACTTGCCAAACTGAATATTGGATTGAAAGTGGCAGATATATCGCCTCCTTTGCGGGTTATTTTCCAGCTGATAATCCTAAATATTCTTGTATTGTAACAGTTCATAAGCCTGATACAAAAATCGGGTTTTACGGTAGCCAAGTTGCTGCTCCTGTTTTTGCAGAAATTGCCGAAAAAATTTATACCAAAACACCGATAAAAGATGAAATCACAGCAGATAGCATCCAGTTGCTTCAAGATGAATTGATGGTTCATAAAACCATTGCCAAAGCAGAAGAACACATCAATACTATGCCAAATCTAAAAGGAATGCCACTAATGGATGCCATAGCGGTGATAGAAAATCTAGGATTGAATGTTCAATTTGTCGGTGAAGGAAAAGTGTTAAGACAGTCTATTGCTAAAGGGCAAAAAATAAAAAAGAATCAAAACGTAAAACTCATATTAGGTTGAATACATTAAAAGACATATTGTATAAAGTCAGTTTAGAAGCCGTTGAAGGTTCTACTAATCAATCTTTTATCAACTTACATTTTGATTCTAGAAAGGTGGGCTTAAACGATATTTTTGTCGCCATCAAAGGTACGCATTCAGATGGACACCACTATATCAAAAATGCCGTTGACCAAGGAGCTATCGCTGTGGTTTGCGAAGAATTTCCAGAGCTTAAAATCAATGGTGTTACTTATATAAAAGTGAAAGATTCCCGTGAAGCTTTAGCCTATATGGCTTCTAACTTTTTTGATAATCCATCTTCAAAACTCAAGCTGATTGGCGTAACAGGAACCAATGGTAAAACTACAGTTTCTACTTTACTCTATCAATTGTTTCTAAAATTAGGTTATTCTGTAGGTTTGATATCAACCGTTAGAATTCTTATTAATGACGAAGAATTTCCAACCCGATTGACTACACCAGATTCTATTACCATAAACCAATACATCCACCAAATGTATGAAGCTGGTATAGAATATGTTTTTATGGAAGTAAGTTCGCACGGTATTGAACAGAAACGCAGCCTAAGTTTAGATTTTGATGCTGCTATTTTCACTAACTTGTCTCACGATCATCTCGATTATCACAAAACATTTGAAGCTTATAGAGATGTAAAAAAACGCCTGTTTGACCAACTCAAAAAATCGGCTTTTGCCATTACTAATAGTGATGACAAAAATGGAGAATTTATGATACAGAATTGTAAAGCAAAAACCTACACATATGCCTTAAAATCCTACGCTGATTATAAAGCCAAAATTATTGAAAATAGTTTTAGTGGTTTACATCTTAAAATCAATGATCAAGATGTATGGACAAAAGTCATTGGCGAATTTAATGCCTATAATCTACTTGCTGTTTATGCTGTCGCCAATCTGTTTGAATTAGATGAGTTAGAAAGTCTAAAATTTTTAAGTCAACTACAACCTGTTGAAGGTCGTTTTGAACATTTCAAAAGTCAATCTGAAGATATTTCAGCCATTGTAGATTATGCCCACACACCTGATGCACTAAAGAATGTTTTAGAAACCATTAATAGCATACGAACCAAAAACGAAACTCTAATTACCGTAGTAGGCTGCGGTGGCAATAGAGACAAAACCAAACGCCCAAAAATGGGTCAAATTGCTGCAAAATACAGTGACCAAGTCATATTTACAAGTGATAATCCGAGAGACGAAGATCCCGACGAAATCATCAATGATATTGAAAAAGGAGTTGAACCTCAACATCAACAAAAAATATTGAGCATCACCAACAGAAAAGAAGCCATAAAAACCGCTTGCAAAATAGCCAAACCCAATGACATTATTCTCATTGCTGGAAAAGGACACGAAACCTATCAGGAAATAAAAGGAAAGCGAAAAGATTTTGATGATATGGAAATTGTGAAATATTATTTAAACCGCTTTAAAAAATAACTATGCTATATCATTTACTAAAATATCTCGATAGTTTATATGATTTTCCTGGAGCAGGTTTATATCAATATTTATCGTTTAGAGCTGCTATGGCCACCATTTTATCGCTTTTGATTTCATTGATTTTTGGTAAACGCATCATTAATTTTTTACAAAAACAACAAGTTGGAGAAAGCATCAGAGACTTAGGTCTTGACGGTCAAACTCAAAAAGCGGGAACACCAACTATGGGTGGTTTGATTATCATTTTTTCAACCTTGATTCCTGTTTTGCTATTTACAGATTTAAGTAATATTTATATTATTCTATTAATTATCACCACCTTATGGATGGGCAGTATTGGTTTTTTAGACGATTACATCAAGGTATTTAAAAAAGACAAAAAAGGCTTAAAAGGTAAATTCAAAGTATTCGGTCAAGTGGGACTTGGCATCATTGTAGGTTTAACCATGTATTTTCACAATGATATTACGGTGAGAAATGATATTCAACTCAATCCTGAGACCAATCAAATCATAGAAATTGCAGATGAAGAAAAATCAACCACCACGACTATTCCTTTTTTAAAAAATAATGAACTTGATTATTCTAAAATCATCACTTGGATCAGTGAAGATTTAGCACCTTACGCTTGGTTAATTTTTATACCTATTGTCATTTTTATAGTTACCGCAGTATCAAATGGTGCCAACCTTACCGATGGCATCGATGGACTTGCTGCAGGCTCTTCAGCTATTATAGTTTTGACTCTTGGCATTTTTGCTTGGGTTTCAGGCAACGTTATTTTCTCTGATTATTTAAACGTAATGAACATCCCTAGATCTGGCGAAATGACCATTTTTATCGCAGCTTTCACAGGTGCATTAATTGGATTTTTATGGTATAATACATTTCCCGCTC
The DNA here is from genome assembly GCF_053628795.1 of Psychroflexus sp. MBR-150. NCBI lineage: Bacteria > Pseudomonadati > Bacteroidota > Flavobacteriia > Flavobacteriales > Flavobacteriaceae > Psychroflexus > Psychroflexus sp. MBR-150. Next base: position 102,947 of record NZ_JBRJHB010000002.1, on the reverse strand, counting down.
AAGTATTTATGGGCGATACGGGAAGTTTAACGATTGGCGGAATTATTGCTGTAATCGCCATAGCCACAAGAAAAGAACTTTTATTACCCATACTATGTGGAATTTTTCTGGCCGAAAATTTTTCTGTCGTAATGCAAGTGGGTTGGTTTAAATATACCAAGAAAAAATTAGGAGAAGGCAAACGCATTTTTCTGATGTCGCCTTTACACCATCATTTTCAAAAGAAAGGATTTCACGAAAGTAAAATTGTGGTGAGATTTTGGATTATAGGCATTCTTTTAGCTGTCATATCAATCATAACCCTAAAAGTGAGATAATGCAAAACATAGCAATTTTAGGAAGTGGAAAAAGTGGTCTTGGTGCTGCTATTTTGGCATCGAAAAAACAATACAACGTATTTTTAAGTGATTCACAAAAGATTTCTGCATCTAATATTGAAACCTTAAAAAATCTCAATATTGAGTTTGAAGAACACCAACACAGTTTAAACAGACTTGCTGATGCCGATTTAATAGTAAAAAGTCCAGGTATTCCCGATGACGCTCAAATTGTAAAACAGCTCAAAGAAAAACAAATTCCTATAATTTCAGAAATTGAATTTGCTTTCCAGCATACCAAAGCCAATATCATTGGTATCACGGGTTCAAACGGCAAAACAACAGTTGCCTATATGGTGTATCATTTATTAGAAGATGAACTTAAAGAAGTGGATTTGGCTGGAAATATTGGGTTGAGCTTTGCTAAATCCGTCGCTGAAAAAGATGCTAAACATTATGTTTTAGAAATCAGTAGTTTTCAGTTAGATGGTATAGAAAATTTTAGACCGCATATTGCCATTATAACATCAATAACGCCTGATCACTTAGACCGTTACCAAAATAACTTTGATTTATATACGGCTTCAAAATTTAGAATAGCCAAAAATCAACAACCCGATGATTTTTTAATCTACAATGCCGATGAAAATCACCTCTGCAATTGGCTTAAAAATCATCCTGTAAACGCAACCTGTATTCCTATTTCAACTGAAAAAGAATTGAAATATGGAACCTATCTCAAAGACAACGAAATTATTATAAACCTCAATAAAAAAATACATATTATGCCAATAACCGCTCTACAAGTCGAAGGAAAACAGAATACTAAAAATGCAATGGCCGCTTCTACCGTTGCTCATTTACTCAAAATCAGGAAGGAAACCATCAGAGAAAAATTAGAAACTTTTCAAGGTGTAGAACATCGTTTGGAACACGTTTTAAAAATCAATAATGTCAACTATATCAATGATTCTAAAGCGACAAATATTAATGCCACATTTTATGCTTTGGACTCCGCAACTTCAGACGTAATTTGGATTGTTGGTGGTGTTGACAAAGGCAATGTTTATGAAGATTTATTGCCTTTGGTCAATGAAAAAGTCAAAGCCATCATCTGTCTTGGCGTTGACAACCAAAAAATTATTAAAGCTTTCAAATCTTGTGTAGATGAAATTTACGAAACGCAATCTATGCAAGAATGTGTCAAAATAGCCTATCATCTTGCCAAAGCTGATGATACGGTTTTGCTGTCGCCAGCTTGTGCCAGTTTTGATTTATTTGACAATTATGAAGATCGTGGAAGACAATTTAAAGAAGCCGTGCAAAACCTATAAATCCAATGAAAAATTCTTTAGTCCATTTTTTTAATAACAATTTGAGTGGTGATAAAGCCATTTGGGCTATAGTGGCTTTGTTGGCTGTGTTTTCATTTATTCCTGTATATAGTGCAAGTAGCAATTTAGCTTACCTTAATGGTGGTAATGGCAACACCATAAGTTATCTTATCAAACATTTTGTGCATTTGTTTATGGGGTTTGTTATCATATTTGCGGTGCATAAAATTCCTTATAAATATTTCAGGGGAATTTCTATTTTACTACTTCCGTTTACTATTGTTTTATTGATTTTTACCCTGTTTCAAGGCACAACCATCAATGGTGCTTACGCCAGCCGTTGGATAACTATTCCTGTGTTTAATATGAGTTTTCAAACATCAAACTTTGCTGCTGTTGTGCTGATGGTTTATGTAGCGAGATATTTATCAAAAATAGCCAACAAACAGGTAACTTTTAAAGAAACCATTTGGCCACTTTGGGTGCCCGTTTTAACAGTTGTTGGTTTGATATTTCCAGCCAACTTTTCAACGGCGGCTATCATATTTTGTATGGTTATGCTTCTGGCGTATTTAGGCGGTTATCCTATAAAGTATTGTGGTTATATTCTTGGTAGCACTCTAATTATTGTTAGTTTATTTATTTTAACATCAATGGCTTTTCCTGGTTTACTTCCAAACCGTGTTGATACGTGGACAAGTAGAATAGAAAGTTTTGTTTCTGACGATGAACAACAAGAACAATATCAAGTTGAAAAAGCTAAAATTGCTATTGCAACAGGCGGTTTAACAGGAAAAGGCGTTGGCAAAAGTGTACAGAGAAATTTTTTACCACAGTCGTCTTCAGATTTTATTTATGCTATTATCATTGAAGAAACTGGCTTAATCGGTGGTTTTTTTGTGCTTCTGCTCTACCTGTTTATTTTGTTAAGAATCGCCATTATTTTCACGAAAAGAGATTCCGTTTACGCCAAACTTCTCATTGCAGCAGTGGGTTTACCCATTATATTTCAAGCCTTTATCAATATTGGAGTTGCTGTGAATTTATTTCCTGTAACTGGACAAACTTTGCCTCTAATCAGTAGCGGTGGTTCTTCAATTTGGATGACTTGTGTAGGCATCGGAATTATTTTAAGTGTAAGTTCAAAATCAAATGAAGATTACAGTGAAAACGAACTAAAATATAAAGAAAACGAAGAACAAGAAAACCCCTTAGATGTATTGAGTCAAACTTTATGAAACCTTGGAAAATAATCATATCAGGCGGTGGAACTGGCGGTCATATTTACCCAGCAATTGCGATTGCTCAAGAAATAAAAAACAGACAGCCCAATGCTGATATTTTGTTTGTTGGTGCTAAAGACCGTATGGAAATGCAAAAAGTACCAAAAGCAGGTTTTAAAATTATTGGCTTGTGGATTAGCGGAATTCAAAGAAAATTGACATTATCAAATTTACTGTTTCCTATTAAGCTGTTGTTTAGCTTGATAAAAGCAAGACAAATTATCAAAAAACATCAACCTGACATTGTTATTGGCACAGGTGGTTTTGCAAGTGCACCGTTGTTAAAAATGGCGAATATGATGAATTATCCAACTTTGATTCAGGAACAAAATTCTTATGCAGGCGTAACTAATAAATGGGTCGCCAAACAAGCTAATGCCATTTGTGTGGCTTATGACAATATGGATCGTTACTTCCCAAAAGACAAAATCACTTGGACAGGCAATCCTGTTAGACAAGACTTAATTAACAATAAACTCTCAAAAGAAGAAGCACTTTCTGAATTTAATTTAAACCCTGACAAGCAAACCTTATTGGTGATTGGTGGTAGTTTGGGTGCGTCAATTCCTAACAAAACCATCGCAAAGCATTTAGAGCTAATCGAGCAACTCAACTGCAATTTATTGTGGCAATGTGGAGCTTTTTATTTTGAAGACTATAAAAATTTAGCAAACGAGAACATTAAAATATTAAAATACATAGAATATATGCAAGCCGCTTATGCCGCAGCAGACATCATTATTTCTCGTGCTGGTGCTGGCTCAGTAAGCGAATTGAGTTTAGTGGGTAAACCCGTCATTTTTATTCCATCGCCTAATGTTGCAGAAAATCATCAATTTAAAAATGCACAATCTGTCGCCAAACATCAAGCCGCTATTTGTTTAGAAGAAACAGAATTAGATCAAATATTTGAGAAAACCTTAAAAGATTTAATTCAAAACCAAGCACAAAGAGAGCGTTTATCAAAAAACATAAAAACCTTAGCTAAGCCCAATGCAACGAAAGATATCGTTGATATTGTAGAAAACATTATCAATAACAAATGAAATTAAATTTAGCACATATCAATCAAGTTTACTTTATCGGCATTGGCGGTATTGGTATGAGTGCCTTGGCTTTTCATTTTATAAAACTAAGAAAAACAGTTTTGGGATATGACAAAACACCAAACGAGATGTGTCATAAGTTGGTAAAACTTGGTGCAAAAATTGAATACGATGAAAGCCTAAAGTTGGCAAAAAATCTAAAGAAATCCGACACACTTGTTATTTACACACCAGCTATTAAAGAAAATCATCCTGTTTTTCAATTCTTTAAAACCAATAATTTTAATATTTTTAAAAGAGCTCAGGTGTTGGGTGATTTAAGTTCTAACAAAACTTGCATTGCAGTTGCTGGCACACATGGCAAAACCACGATTACAAGTATGTTGGCATTTTTACTTAAAGAAAATAACCAACCCGTTACAGCATTTCTCGGTGGAATAGCACAAAACTATAATTCAAATTACATTCATAATGGTGATGACGTTTACGTGATTGAAGCTGATGAATTTGATCGGTCTTTTTTAAACTTAAAACCAGATTATGCATTAATTAGCAACATAGATGCAGATCATTTAGACATCTACAATACCAAAGAAGAACTAGAAGAAAGTTTTAAAGATTTTGCAAATCAATTGAAAGATAAAGCTCAATTATATCATCAAAATCAATTGGATTTTAATGGAAAAACGATTAGCGTAAATGAAAATTCTGACTTTTATGCTGAAAATATCAGTATCAAAAACGGTGCTTATCATTTTGATTGGGTAAGTCCAAATCTGCATCTGAAAAATTTACAACTTAATATGCCAGGTTACCACAACTTGTTTAATGCCATAAGTGCATTAGCTTTGTCGGTAGCTTATATGCCAGAAAAAGCCGAAAGTTTTGCAAAATCTTTAGCCAATTTCAACGGTGTAAAAAGAAGATTTAATTATATCGTCAAACGGTCAGACTTAACCATAATTGATGATTACGCACATCATCCATCCGAAATAAAAGCGGTTTATCAAGCTGTAAAACAAATGCATCCAAATCAAAAAGTGATGGCGATTTTTCAACCGCATTTATTTTCAAGAACACAAGATTTTGCTGATGATTTTGCTCAAGAACTCAGTCGCTTTGACGATGTGAAACTCTTGGAAATTTATCCTGCAAGAGAAGAACCGATAGAAGGCATAAATTCAAAATATTTATTGTCTAAAATAAAACTGTCAGACAAAGCAATGATTCAAAAAAATGATATATTATATGCTATCAGAACCAGTAAATGTTCAGTCATAGTTTTTATGGGTGCTGGCGATATTGGCATTGAAGCTCAACGCATTAAAAATTATTATAGCGATGAAAAATAATTGGATTTACATAAAAATCAGCTTGATGCTCATCTTGATGGTATTCTTGGTCAGCTTTACAAATCATCGGCACAGTAGCATGAATATCAAAGCTATAAATATTACATACCAACAGGAAAATCAACTGTTTGTAGATAAAAAAACGGTTAATAAATTGTTAATACAAAATAAAAAACACGTTGAGAAATTAAGCTTAGAACACTTAGATTTGAATATTGTAGAAACCCAACTTGAAGCACACCCAATGATAGAAAATGCGGAAGTTTTTTTGAATATTGATGGCACACTATATACTGAAATTACCCAGCGTAAACCCATTGCTCGAGTGATTAGTAGTGAACAATATTATATTGATTCAAACGGAAAAAAAATGCCATTATCTCCAAATTATTCTGCAAGAGTTCCTATAATTTGGGGTATAAAAGATCAACAGATCAGTGATGTTTTTAAGCTTTTAAAATATATTCAACACGACTTGTTTTTAAAACAAAACGTCACTGAAATAAGAACCTATCCCAATGCACAATTTGGATTGAATTTTAGACAGCAAAATTTTAAAATATTTATTGGTAAAATAGATAACCTCAACAAAAAGTTTATGAATTTTAAAGCGTTTTATGTCAAAGCTAAAAAAGATAAACTTTTAGACAAATACAAAAGAATCGACTTGCAATACGGCAACCAAGTTGTTTGCGAAAAAATTGAATCTTAAACTATGGAAAACGAACATATAGCAGTAGGACTTGATATTGGCACAACCAAGATTGTAGCTATGATTGGTCGCAAAAATGAGTTTGGAAAGTTAGAGATATTAGGCTTGGGTAAAACCAAAAGTTTAGGTGTTCATCGTGGTGTGGTCAATAACATTACGCAGACTATTCAGTCCATCCAACTGGCTGTTAAAGAAGCTGAAGAAAGTTCAGGAAAAAATGTTTCTGCGGTCACCGTTGGCATTGCAGGACAACACATCAGAAGCCTACAACACAGCGATTATATTACCAGAAAAAATGCAGACGAAGTCATCAGCGAAGACGACATCAATGCACTTTGTGATCAAGTACATAAACTTGTGATGCTTCCTGGTGAAGAAATTATTCACGTCTTACCACAAGAATACAAAGTTGACGGTCAAGCCGAAATCAAAGAACCTATCGGTATGTATGGCGGTCGGTTAGAAGCTAATTTTCACGTGGTTGTCGGTCAAATTTCATCTATTAGAAATGTTGGTCGATGCATCAAAAGTGCTGGTTTTGAGCTTAGTGGCGTGACTTTAGAACCGCTTGCTTCTGCCAACGCCGTATTGAGTCAAGAAGAAAAAGAAGCTGGTGTAGCACTTATTGATATTGGTGGCGGCACCACGGATTTAGCTATTTTTAAAGATGGCATTATTCGTCATACAGCAGTAATTCCATTTGGTGGAAATATCATTACTGAAGATATTAAAGATGGCTGTTCTATTATAGAAAAACAAGCCGAATTGCTTAAAATCAAATTTGGCTCTGCTTGGCCTGGCGAAAATAAAGAAAACGAAATTGTTTCTATTCCTGGTTTACGCGGTCGTGAACCCAAAGAAATTTCGCTTAAAAATCTCGCTAAAATCATTCATTATCGAGCGGTTGAAATTATTGAGCAAGTTTTCTTAGAAATCAAAAATTACGGTCACGAAGAAAAACGCAAAAAACTCATTGCTGGTATTGTTATCACTGGTGGCGGTGCACAACTCAAACATCTTAAACAACTTGTTGAATACATCACAGGTATGGACACAAGAGTCGGTTACCCCAATGAGCATCTCGCTGGCGATACAAATAAAGAAACCGCAAGTCCAATTTACGCTACTGCTGTTGGATTAGTGATGAATAGCTTAAACAAACAAGAGCAAATCGAAAAAGATAAATCTGAAGAAACTCAAGAGAACACTGAACCTCAGAGCAAAGACGAACAAACAGAAGAAAACACAGAACAACAAAAAGAAACCATCCATAAACCGAGAAAATCGTTTATGGAAAAGTTTGTAGATAAACTTAAAGATTTTTTAGATAACGCAGAATAAACGCATAAAATACAATATTATGAGCACAGAAGAATTAGGCAACATTTCTTTTGATTTACCCAAAAATCAATCTAATGTCATCAAAGTAATTGGTGTTGGCGGTGGTGGCTCAAACGCCATTAACCATATGTTTAAACAAGGTATCAACGGAGTTGACTTTGTCATTTGCAATACCGATGCACAAGCTTTAGAAAATTCACCCATTCCAACCAAAATTCAACTCGGTGTTAACCTTACAGAAGGACTTGGCGCTGGTGCCAACCCAGAAATTGGTGAACAAGCTGCTGTTGAAAGCTTTGAAGACATCAAAGATTTATTGAATAAAAACACAAAAATGGTTTTCATCACTGCTGGTATGGGTGGCGGAACAGGCACTGGTGCTGCACCAGTGATTGCCAAACAAGCCAGAGAAATGGAAATTCTTACCGTTGGTATTGTTACCATTCCATTTCAATTTGAAGGCAAAACCCGAAACGAACAAGCCCAAATTGGTGTAGAAAAATTAAGAGACAATGTAGATTCTCTTATCGTCATCAACAATAATAAACTCAGAGAAGTTTACGGCAACCTCGGTTTTAAAGCTGGGTTTTCAAAAGCCGATGAAGTTTTAGCTACCGCTTCTCGTGGTATAGCTGAAGTTATTACGCATCACTACACACAAAATATTGACCTTAGAGATGCTAAAACGGTTTTAAGCAATAGTGGCACTGCCATAATGGGATCTGCAAGTGCTTCTGGAACCAATCGCTCGAGATTGGCTATAGAAAAAGCCTTAGATTCACCTTTACTCAACGACAACAAAATCACAGGTGCTCAAAATGTGTTGTTGCTCATCGTATCTGGTAAAGACGAAATCACAATTGATGAGATTGGTGAAATCAATGATCATATCCAAAATGAAGCGGGCAACTCTGCCAACATCATTATGGGTGTCGGCGAAGACGAAGACTTAGATGATGCTATTTCAGTTACAGTAATTGCCACGGGGTTTAATTCTGAACAACAAGATGATATTACAAACACTGAGACCAAAAAAATAATTCACACACTTGAGGACGAACAAAAAGCTGAAATTGACTTAACTGAAAAAAATGATGATTTTCAAAACAGACCTTTGGGCTTAGAAGATGATAAGCATGAAAAACAAACCAAAATTGTTCATCGACTTGAAGATGTTGAAGATGATCAAGATAAAAATCAAACTCAAAAAGCAGAGAGCAATCCTATAATAGAAACCACTGAAAAGATTGAGAATATTGAAGTTGAAGCTGAATTTTTAGAGATTGAAGATTTTGAAATTACAGATAAAACTGAAAATGAAGATAACAAAAGTGAAGACAGTGAAAATCAACATTTGAGTTTTGACTTATTTCATCAAGAATCACAAAATTCTTATGAAAAACAAAATTCATCTCATAAGTATCAATCTCAAAAAGAAACTCAAGATCAAAAAGTTGTTTTTGATTTAGATAAAGACATCAGGTCGATTGAAGTGAATGAGCCCGAAGAAATCAAACCTGAATCAACCGAAAAGGTAAAAACCTATCAATTAGAAGACTCTGAATCAGAAGATGCAACACAAAATTCTGTGAATGAAGAAGATGATGAAAATCTCAAATTTGAAACTAAAACTCAACCTCAAGAAAAACCTATCGATGATGAAGCACCTAAGGATATTGATCCTTTGAATGCATCTATCACAGAGTTAAAAGCCCGTGCAGCAGAACGGCGAGCAAAAATGAAACAATTTAACTATAGATTTAGTCAAAATCAAAACATTGATGAAATTGAAAAACAGCCCGCATACAAACGTGCTGGCGTAGAGCTTGATGACCCAAAAGACAATCAAAATAAACTCTCACGCACAACATTACATAACGAAGATGATGAAATAACGCTGAGGCGAAACAATTCGTTTTTGCATGATAATGTAGATTAACGTAAGTTCGATATAAATTCCAATAAAATATATTCATATAAAATACAGAAATTTAATCATTTGTCATTTCGACTGAGCGAAGTATGAGCGACGAGACATCTCAGAAGGAGGAGATTTCTCCTCATTCTTCGTTCGAAATGACAAGATTTGCTGGCAAAAAGATGTAATCATCTGATTTACAGCTTTCAATAAATCAAACTCACGTTAACCTAAACAGATTATATTTGAAAGACTCAAGTCATAATACATCTAAAATATCGATATGGGATAGCTAAATATTATCTAACAAGTTCATAAAGGAATAAACCAGCAGCCACGGCAACATTAAGCGATTGTGTTTTTCCTTTCATTGGAATATAATAAGTATGATCAAGCATTTTTATAATGCTATGGTGTATTCCAAAACCTTCGCTACCCATAACCAAAGCAACTGGCTTTATGATATTAGCATCAAACAAAGATTGATTTGATTTTTCACTTGCTCCAATAAGCTTAACCTCGTGTGCTTGAAGAAAATATATAGCATCTTTTAAATGATTAACTTTGCAAATTGGGATATTAAAAATAGCTCCTGCAGAGGTTTTTACCATATCTTCGTTAATTCTAGCTGTACCTTGTTGAGGCACAATAACAGCACTAACTCCAGAAGACTCAGCTGTTCTTAGGATACTTCCAAAATTTCTTACATCCGTAACACCATCAAGTAATAGAAATATAGCATCAGAATTTTTCATTAAGGCATGTTCTACAGTAGATTCAAAGTCAACAAAATCGATTGGAGCTATAAAAGCCACAACGCCTTGGTGGTTTTTAGATTGGTATTTTCTAAATTTCTGGTGAGGCACAAAACTCACTTTAATATGAAGTTGATTAGCGAGGTTTAAAAGTTCTTGCGTGTTTTCAGAACCTTTCAAAATTTGAATTTTGTCTATAGGTTTATTGCTTTTTAAAGCTTCTAAAATTGGGTGGATTCCGAAAATGGTGTGTTGTTCTTGCATAATGTAAATATAAAAAAACCCGCCATGTGGCGGGATTTAAAATAAAAGAATAAACTATTTTTATTGTGGTCTTCCCTGAACTATAACTTCACTTGTATCTGGGTCAGTGACAGTAAAAGTAGAGCCTTGTATATTTAACAATGCTACGTCAAATAAATAAGCATCTATATTACCCTCGCCAGCTCCAAAAGCAAAGTTTGACCATGCTGGGACTTCAGTCAAATCAAAAGTGTGAGTAAAAACGCCTGGTTTTGATACAGTCATAGTAACAGGAATATTTTCAGCATCAGCAGGTGTTGCTGCACCTCCTTGAGACCAAAAGCTAGGGACAATGAAATAATCTCCATCAGGTAAATCACCTGGAGCTATCAAAATTTCCTCAGGGCAACTAGAATAACTTGTAGCCACAATTTGAAAAGTTGTAGCATTATATAACTCTAAATCCATATCAAAGTCACAAAAGCTATGTTCATTACCGTCAACATCTACATAAATTGCATCCCACTCTACTCTAGATAGAAAATTATCACTTGGTTCTATGTTAATGGTAATTCTTTGAGTGTTTCCTTCAAATAAAGCTGTTCTAATACCAACCGCCTTAAGATCAATTTCAACAGTATTATATGTATCATCACTTGGAGCTTCAAGAGCTGTAAATGGTATTTCAAATGTTTCAACAGTAGGAGGAATATCCGCAATAAAACTTTCATCAGGATTACCAAAGTCTGCTGATATATCGCCATCACCTGCAACATAATCTATACCTTTTCGAGCAGTTCCTCCTGTGACTAAAAGTTCAACAGGAATCACATTATTAATTGGTCTACTGATACTTATCGGTATCCCAATTGTTTCTCCTCTTTTAACTGTAAACTCAGTTTGTGTAGCAGTAAGTATTGGTTTTTCATTAGATGGTGTTACATTAGTGTCATCATTTACACATGATGTAAAGATGAATAAAGTTACCAAACTAAAATATTTTAAAAAATTTAATGTCGTTTTCATATATTATAATTTTTCGTAAGTGTGTATGTAAGTTTGATTACCAGAAGGAAATTCAATTGTAACGGTAATTTGAATATTACCAGTTTCTGGATCAACAGAGCCTGAGCCATAGACTTGATTTGAATAAGTTCCATTAGCCAAGCCTTGTTTAGACACAGTAATATCGCCACAAATATCAGTAAAAGTAAATCCATTTTGACTTGCTATTGGACCACCAGCTGAATCTGGACCATATGGACCAGTAGATTCTGTTCTAAAGAAATTAACCTCTAGTTGTTCCAATGATTCAACACCAAATTTAACTAGGGCATTATCACTTTGTCTAACGGTAGTTACTTGATAATCATATAAATCAACAGTTGATTGACAACCAACAAAGGTAATCTGTAAAGTATTATTAAGACTTGATATCACACTACCCTCAGAATTGGTAGAAGTAAGCTTAAGGATTAAAACTGTTGGTTCATCAGGATTTAGTCCACCTGTTAATATTTCTAACGGAAAACCAACAAAATCACTTCCTGCAGGTATAGTTAAAGAAGTCCCTTCAGTTAAAAAATTAAATTCTTGTCCTTGAGTTGCTGTAGAAGCGGGATCAATTTCAAAATTAACCGTGATAGGTTCTTCTAATAGTCTATTATCTTGCCCACCTAATACATCAATGGGATAAGATTTTTGGACAGGACCAATATCTTCAAAGAAACTTTCTGCGGCTAAATCACTTTTAAAGCCGATTACATAATCACTTTGATTGTATTTTACATCTACACTATCATCAACAACACAAGAATTGAGTAGTGTGGCTGATATAAATAATGTAACAAATATTTTAATTGTATTTTTCATTGTTTTTATATTTTAATTTACGTCCCAGAATATTTTTGTTGTAAAAGCATCCTGTTGTGTTTGATTAGGTACGTTCTCAGTATTTGTAGAAAATTCTGAAACAGGATAAAGCAATCTATTAGGCTTAGCTGGCTTGGTAGCTGTTATGGCAAGAGGTATATCTGGGTAGCCAGTTCTTACATAATCTATCCAAGATTCTATGGCAGTAAAGCTATTAGTAGCAATCCATTTTTGTGTCATAATAGCTTCAATTTTATTTGCACTTCCATCCCAACCTATTAAGTTAGTATTATTACTAGATGCTATATAATTATCAGCTTCTGCATTAGTTAAGCCTAGTAAACGAAAAGATGATCGGATACCGTCTTGAAACAAAGATTTAGCATCACCACCGAGATAACCTCTAAATACTGCTTCAGATTGTAAGAAAAAACTTTCAGATGCAGTCATAATAATTCCGTCTTGTTCAGAGCCTTTAAGAACGCCAGGACCTAGTTTAGAAAGTTCGCTTGGTGCCGTAGTGTTGTCGGCTCCTTGTTGAACACCAATAACTTCTCCTCCTATTTGTGTAAAAAGTTGATTAACTCTTTTATCAAATACGCCCGTCTGTATGCCATTTTCGGTTTGCTGACCTTTTAAGAATTCAGCACAATAATCTGATGGAACAATTAATTTTCCAGGATCTGTAACATTACCTTCAGAATCAGCACCATAAATAGTATAAAATGGGTTCTGTTTATTTACATCATTGCTATACCCAGGATTAATTGTCACGTTTTGTGTGATAAAATCATTTTGTAGGTTAGCAAATTGCTCATTTAAATAGGTTTGAGTAGCACCATCAGTTTCAGCTAAATTAGATTGTCTTATCAATATTTTTAACTTAATAGTGTTAGCAAACCTAATCCATTGACTCATATCACCTTGAAAAATAATATCCTCACCACCTACAAGAGCATCTTCATTATCAGCAGAATTAATTTCGCTTATAGCGAAATCTAAATCCTCTACTAAGGCTCTATATACATCAACTTGATTGTCATAAACTGGTGTTAAATTATCCCCACCTTGTAATGCCTCTGTATAGGGTAAATCACCATACAAATCAACAAGTCTCTGAAAATAGAAACTCTTCATAATACGAGCAATAGCTTTGTGATTATCAAAATTTTCTGAAGGTTCATCAATAATCAATTGATGTGTTGCCAAACCTCGATAGGTTTGATCCCAAATTCCATCATAAAAATTAGATGTAATATTTGATAGCTGATATTCATCAATAAAAGCAGCCGTAAAATTATTAACATCGCCTGCCCAGTTATTCATAAATACATTACTAAAATCTGGCATAAGCCCATTTACAGGTCCTATAGATCTATCTGTTCTTCCTATTAAGTCACTATAAGGTTTAGATAAAGCTGAAGCTAATAATAAATCGGGCTTTATAGTTTCAGCCGTAGGGTTATTTGGACTCGTATTGACATCCAAATAGTCTTCACATCCTACTAAAAGGAATGCAAAAAACAATATTGAAAAGATTTTTAATTTATTCATTGTTGTTAGTTTTTTTTTTTAAAATGAAACATTAATTCCTATACCATAAGAACGTGTTGGTGGGTATTGTCCAGTTGACGAAATACCTTGTGAGTTACCTGTTGCAGTAAAGTTTGATTCTGGATCATTATATCCTCTATTTTCTTCAGGTAATATAGTCAAAATATTTCTACCTATCAAACTAATACTAGCACTAGAAATAAAGGTGTCTTTTAACATATTTTCAGTAAAATCATATCTTAATGAAAGCTCTCTTAATTTAAAAGCAGTTGCATCTAAAACTGAATTTTCAGCAATTCCTGCCATATTGCTACTCCAAAATGAGATATAACTACCAGCTGTTGTTCCTCCACTTGGTAAATTAGTATTAGGCACATATCCTCCATTACCATCAGGTATTACTGAGTTAGGAAAGATAAAAGCACCTCTACCTCCTTCTGCTGTTGCAACATCATGTCCAGACCAAAGTAGCTCTCTTTTGGTTCCTGAATAAAACACGTGTCCAGTTCTGTAGTCCATTGTAGCGGCAAGTGTCCAGTTTTTGTATGAAAATCTTGTGTTGATATTCAACACATAATCTGGAGTAGTATTACCACTTATTTCTGGTCCGCTAGTTTGCTGTGGATTTCCATCACTATCTAAGATTACTCTTCCTTGAGCATCTCTTAGATAATTAACGGTTTTTAACATAGGAAACTGCTCCCCTTCTATTGCAAATACTTGTGCAAAACCAGTAAACCCGCCTAAAGCAACTTCTCTTGCTTGATCCGAGACTTTGTCAACTTCCGTGTAACTTCTTGACAAACCAAAATTTAGATTCCATCTAAAATCTTCGCTCTTTACTGGCACGAGACCTAAATCTATTTCAAAACCATAACCACTAGTTTGACCTATATTAATAGTAGATCTACTCAAACCAGAAGCCGAAGAGGTAGATATACCAGTAATCAAATTATCTGTTGTAAAGTTATAGTAGGCTACATCTAAAGTTATTCTGTCCTTTAAGAAACCAGCATTTAAACCAAATTCAAATTGTTCGGTAAATTCTGGCTCAAGATTTGGATCAGTTATATTTTCAGGTGCTTCAAAAGAGTTCAAACCATTAAAAGGAAATCCAAAACCTTTATTAACAACTTGATTGACATCATAAGGGTCAACACCACCATCGTTACCAACTCTAACAAAACTACCTGATAATTTAAGGTAATTTAATACGTCGCCACCAAAATCTTCAAAAGCTTCGGTTGGTATAAAAGAAAGCCCTACACTTGGATAGAAGTAAGATTGATTTCCATCGCTAAATACAGAATTCCAGTCATTTCTGGCTGTTGCATTTAAATATAAATAGTCTCTAAAACCAAGATTTACACTTCCAAAAACCGAATATCTTCTTGACTGATCTTGGAAATCGAAAGTTACTGCTTGATCAAAATTACCTGATAAATTTTCTGAAGTGTATATCCCAGGAACAGTAAGCCCTGTTCCTCCTACACCAGTTTGACTATTTTTAACATATTGATTATTAAGACCAACAGAACCATCTATTCTTAAATCTTCATTAATATCATAATCATAATTAACTAAGAAATCAGTATAATATCTTTGATATGATGTGTTAAATCTATTAAAAGACGAAGGCTCATCTCTTCTATTACCTGTTATATCAATAACTGATTGTGGCTCGGTATAACCATTATTATAGTTAAGACCGCTTCTGTTAGTAAAGATACCGTTAGACCTTAAAACAAAAGTTATATTATCATTAAGGTGATATTTCAAATCTGCTAAGATGTTGAATCTGTTAGTATCTCTTTCACTTCTATCGTTATTTACAATCCAATATGGGTTCAAGAAATAACCATTCCAGTGACCTTCATTACCAGAATTTTTAAAAGCTTCGATTGGGATGTTTGTTGCAACTTGATTAAGCTCACCATACAATCTTGAATTAGCCTCTTCAGTAGCCGTGTAAGTATAAGTAACATTACCGCCAACTTCCCATTTTCCGAGGGTTTTTCCAGCTCTAAAATTAAAAGACGACCTTTTCAATTCATCTCCATTAATAATAAACTCAGTTTGTTCATTTTGAGCAGACATAAAAACATAACCGTTTTTATCGCCAGAGGAAATATCAAAAGAATTCTGAAGAGTTATACCAGTATCAAAAAAATCTTTAATATTATCTGCACCTCTTGAACTATATGGTGCAGTAATAAAAGAACCATCAGCTTGTGGCAAACCAACTCTTACGGGTTGACCATCAAATTCTGGACCCCAACCACCATTTTCATAAATAATATTAGCAAAGCCTTGACCTAAATCCCAGCCTTGACCATATCTTGTTTGGTGCTCAGGCACATAGTCAACAACAGTAAAATCAGCAGTGCTTTTGAAATTTACTTTCATTTTTTCTTCTTTGGTCCCAGACTTTGTTGTTACGATAATAACACCATTAGCACCTTGAGAACCATAAAGCGCAGCACCATTAGGACCTTTAATAACGTTTAAAGATTCAATAGTGTTTGGGTTTAAAGTTCTTAAAAAGTTAGCTGTTGAAATAGCACCATCTATAACTATTAAGGCTTCATTGTTACCTGTAATAGAACGACTACCACGAAGTGTGATACGTGTTTCACCAGTTACCCCATTACTCGTCTGTTTAATATTCAGACCAGAAACTTTACCAGATAAACTGTTTACAACATCGGGATTATTAGCCTTAACGATATCCTCACTTTCTACTACTTGATAGGCAGAAGTGATTTCATCTTTTTTACGCTTAACCCCTAAGGCTGTCACAACAACAGCTTCTAATTGTTCTACATCAGGTACCAAAGTCACATTTATTGTGCTTTTAGCTCCAACTAAGATTTCATTAGTTTTGTACCCAACATAAGAAAACACTAAGGTTTGATCAGAACTAGCAGTAATACTATAATTCCCATCAAAGTCAGTTTGTGTTCCAGAAGTTGTGTTTTTGACAAACACATTCACTCCAGGAACGGGTAAATCATTTTCGTCAACCACCTTCCCGGTGATTGTTTTTTCTTGTGCAAATGTCAGTTGCACAACAAACGCTAAAAGTAGCGTAAGAATTCCTCTAAACTTTGTTCTCATTTTTTAATTTATTTGAATTAGCCAATGCCAAAAATCATAATAAATAGTTAATCAAACAAATTTTTTTTACTTTAATTTAAAAAAAGAGTGTTAAAAATTAACCTTAAAGACATCTCGAGCTTAAAAAATAGTCAAAAATTTAAGGTGAATTTGGGTGTTTTTAAATTCTAGGTTTTGCGTGTCAGACCCGCCGTTGGCAAAGATTAGCCTTAAAACACCTGCTCGGGTTTCTATGCCAAAACCTATACCAATGCTGTATAAATTTTCACTAAACCGATTGATGTCATTTTCGTAAAAACCATAGTCTAAAACACTATGAATATACAGGTTTGAGCCTAAAATATAGCGATATTCGGTCTGAATGGTTCCAAATAAATTCGCAAAAAAGCGATTTTCGGCAAAACCTCGAATAGAATTGATACCACCAAAACGATATAATTCATTACTGAAATATTCATCTGAGTTTAATAAACCAGAATTTATACCTATATATATGTATTGCCTTTTATCAAGTTTAAATATCTGTCGTGCTTCTAAACTTAAATATTGTTGGTCTGCATCTATATTTTGAGTTTGACGGTTTCCTATACCGAAACTCAAATTAACGTATTGATTGCTTAAAAACAGATCAGAAAAACGCTTAGGTTTATTATAAGTTGCTTCAATTCCAAAACGAGTCTTGTCAAAATCTTCAATATCGTTTATTTGTGTTTCATCATCTAACAAATTTGTTGAAGTTTCAAAGGCAGCTGTAAGACCAACATTGATATTTTGAGTAACTTGATAATCTAATTTAATTTGTTGTGTATTGTTTGAAAACGTAGAATCTTGCTTAAAAAAACCTAATCCTGCTTCGAGCGAAAAACGAGACTTAAATATATATGGCAATCTTACACCTACATCAAACCATTCTTGTGCGTTGCCGTCGTTTTTATAATTAAGATTGATTTCTTCACCACCGTGAAAGTTATTGATGAGCTTTAAATCAATATTACCGTTGAGCTGAAAATCATTTTCATCTGAATTATTAAAGCCTAAAAATCCATCAAAACTATTGGCTTGAGAGCGTTTAAGGTAAAGAAACAAGTTGGTAGAGTCTTTGGTAAATTGAACTTGTGGGGTTTTGGTTTGATTTACAAATCGCAGTGCATCTATTTTTTCTGACTGATTGATCAATTGCTCTCTATTAAAAACCGAACCTATTTTTAAATTTGCATAATTTTTTAGAAAAACTCTTGGAAATTTATCATAACCTCTTATTATGACTTTATCTAAAGTCCTCTTATCAGATTCATAAAGGTCTAATTGAGCTATTACGGTATCGCTTTTATTAAATTCTACTTCTTTTAGTCTTATTTGACTAAAGGGTTTGCCTTGTTGAGACAATTGATTTAAAATAGCATACAAAGTATTTGGCAGATTTTCAACCTCAACATAAGGTTTTAAATTTCTAAAAACATTTGGAAAAGAAGCGTGATTTTTGAGATAAACTATATTGTATTGCTTTCTTAAATTAAATTTAAGTTGAAACACCGAGTCATTTATGATCTCTAAGTTCTCTGCTCTCAAATTCAAATAGCCCTTGAGTTGAAGGTCAGTAATTATTTTTTTTGAAGCTTCCTCTAAGCTTTCAAAATCCTTATAAGATTGCTTCGGATTCAAAGTCTTGATTATGCTATCTTGCTGAGCATCTTCTGTAAGTAGTTTCAAGTATAGGTTTTGAGAAGAAGCAAAACTAAAACAAAGCCCAAGTGCTAAGAGTAAAATATACCTCATACATATTTTAACGCTCAAAGCTAATAAATGGTATGAAACTGTCTAAAAACCTAATGAAACCGTCAAAAACAAATTAGAAATATTAGAGTCTATTTGAGCTGTTTGATTTAATCCTGTTTGATACAAGCGGTCGTTACGATCTAAGCTTGCTAAACTGTAAGCTAAATCTATATTCACATTTTTTATAGTATAACCAAGTCCCAAACTAAAACCTTCTAAATCGCCTTGAATAAAATCATCTTCATAAGGAGTTTCTTGTAAAAAGTAACCGCCTCTAAACTTAAATTGTTTAAAAACATATTCTCCACCTATATTTAAATTAGCCGCCGAAGTCAAATTTTGTTCTATGTCGGTATTCAAAAACTCAAGACTATTAGTTGTAAATTTAGCATTAGAATAATCTTGCAAGCTATAATCAATACTCAACAAACCTCGTCCTTTAAATATATAAGACAAACCTGCTGTCCATTTACTTGCAGTTCTATAATTGTAATCTGGAAAAACATTAAGCACCCTAGGGTTAACACTTGCTGGACCATACTCATCACTACCTGTTCTGATAAATTGTGAAGTTTCGTCAGATACATCATACCACGTAGGTGAATTATAAGATAGTGCAGCTCTGAATTGATCTGTGATTTTAACTATACTTCCCAACTGAAAAGAAAAAGCATTAGCACGTGTTCTCAATCTATTATCAAAGCGAATACTGTTGATTTCACTTGTCGGATCAGAATTTGATTCAAAAAATGAAGTAAACCTGTCATATTCCATATAATGTGCATTGAGATTTAAACCGAAGTAAAATCGTTTATTAAGTTCTAAACTAGCGTTAAAAGAAAATTTACCATTATAACCATCTTCCTGAATAAAGTAATCTTGTAAAAATTGGTTAGCCGTAACATTTGAAATATAATCCATATTATTAAAATCATCCGGATTTACAGGATCTATAACAAATGATTGAAAACCCAGCAAGGCATTTTGAGCTGTAACACCTTCAGTTTCTCCTAAAAAGGTATATAAATCTGCAATAGACTCTCCGTTTAATGGGGTTAACAAATCCAGTGGAATTCCATTTGCACTATCAACAAAAAACTGATCTATCGATTGATTATTGTTACCTCTTGCTACATAAGAATTATCATAATCTGCTACTTGTTCATACGTAAACCCGTAAGCATATTTTGATAAAGTAACATCTTCGTTGTTTGCAGCAAAAACAAAAACGATTCCCAATTGATTCAAATCAAAAGTGGTTTCGGTTTCATCTGTAAAACCATCGGTAAAATTTACATCGTTGTTTTTGATGTTTAAATTAAGAGTTCCTGAAGCGTGGTTGGTTAAAAATACTGACGATCCGGCTGGATTAAGCTTGAGTGCTGACAAATCACCACCGAGTGAACTAAATGCTCCTGCCATTCCTGTAAATCTTGCGGTTCCCATAAGATCTTCTCTAGAAAACCTAACCACATCAGTTAAATCTTGAGCATAAATAAAACTTATAGGCAAGCAAAACAGTAAAAATAAAAATTTGACTTTCATTTTTTTATGATTAAAAAACTGCCCGAAAATCATTGAAATTTTCAATAAATTATCAGACAGCTAAATTGGTTATTATTTTCTTCTACCTCGACTACTTCTTCCACTACTTCCAGAAGATCTTGAACTACTACTTCGACTTGTGCTTTTTACACTTGAACTACTTCTTGTAGAACGAGTGTTAGGTTGTGTTGATGGAGTGTAACTTCTATTGCTTCGGTTTATTGTAGAATTTCTTTGAGTTGAATTACTGTAAATACTTTGGTTAGAGTAACCTGAACGCGATCTTTGAGTTGAATATATACTTCTATCATTAGATCTTCCATTTCTAACACGTGCATTGACATTGCTAGAATTTCTTATTCTTCTTCCATCAGAATTAACATAACTTCGGTTACTACGAGCAGCAGAGTTTATTCTACTTCTACTATCAGAAGACCGACCTCTAATGTTCTGATTACTCCTTACACCTCTTCTTGAATCAAGGCTTGAGCGTCCTCTGTTATAAGCATAAGCATTGTTTCTATAATTATTATGGTAAGCATAAGCGTAATAAGGATTTCTATAGCCATAATAATATGGTGAATATCCGCCCCAGTAATAACCATAATAACCGCCCCAGTAAGGATATCCATATACAAAAGCATTATGATAAGACCAACCACCCCAATATGAGCCGTAAAAACCACCATAACCTATACCAAAGCCCCAATAAGAACCATACCAAGGTCTGTAATACCCACCCCAATATGGGCTATAAAAGCCATTATCTATATAGTTGATAGTCACAGAAGTAGGCTGAGTTCCCCAACCACCATAAGAATTATATTCAGTTTCATTTTCATCTACAACAATATCGTCTTGTTGCACACTATCTTCACTATTAGACGAATAATTTTCAATATCAGTAAACACCTCATTTTGTTCTCTAGCTTGAGAAATCAATTTGTCTTGTTGTTCAAAATAATTTTTATAAAAATCGTTATTATTTTGAGAGTCATTGTTGTTTGTGTTTTCTCCTTGAGTTGCCTTATTGGCTAAAGCATCATCATTAGCGTAAATACCGTCGTTTTGAACACTTGCGTTTTCATAAGACGAACCGCATGAAGATACAAAAACCACCAACATTAATCCTGCTACAAATTGAACAGATTTGAAAAAATTTAATTTTGGTCTCATAACTTGTGGTTTTAAAAGATTTTATATAGTGCAAAATACTTAGTTTTGCGTAATTTTTAATTTCATATACATAGATACAACATCTATGCCAAATATCAAAATATGTCTAAACACTTAACAAAACGTTCAGATAACTATTCAAAATGGTATAATGAATTAGTCGTCAAAGCAGAATTAGCAGAAAACGCTGCTGTACGTGGTTGCATGGTCATCAAGCCTTATGGTTATGCTATTTGGGAAAAAATGCAAAGCGAACTCGACAGAATGTTTAAAGCTACAGGTCATGAAAATGCTTATTTTCCACTCCTCGTGCCAAAACACCTCTTTGAAGCTGAAGAAAAAAATGCGGAAGGTTTTGCTAAAGAATGTGCTGTCGTTACGCATTACCGACTCAAAAGTGACGACAACGACAAATCAAAACTTATTGTTGACCCCGAAGCCAAACTTGAAGAAGAACTTGTAGTAAGACCTACTTCTGAAGCTATTATTTGGAGTACTTATAAAAATTGGATTCAGTCCTACAGAGATTTGCCCATAAAAATCAATCAATGGGCTAATGTGGTAAGATGGGAAATGCGGACACGCCTATTTTTAAGAACCACTGAATTTCTATGGCAAGAAGGTCACACCGCTCATGCTACAAAACAAGAAGCTATAGAAGAAGCAGAACTTATGAATAGTATTTATGCCAAATTTGCTAAAGATTTTATGGCTATGCCAGTTATTGAAGGAACTAAGTCTGAAAGTGAAAAATTTGCAGGTGCTGAAGAAACCTATTGTATCGAAGCCTTAATGCAAGACGGCAAAGCTTTACAAGCAGGAACTTCTCATTTTTTAGGGCAAAATTTTGCTAAAGCATTTGATGTAAAATACACCAACAAAAAAGGCAAACAAGATTATGTTTGGGCAACCAGTTGGGGCGTTTCAACACGACTTATGGGGGCATTAATTATGTCTCATAGCGATGATAATGGTTTGGTTTTACCTCCAAAACTCGCTCCTTATCAAGTGGTTATTGTACCTATTTATAGAAACGATGAACAGTTCAGCCAAATTTCTGAAAAAGCACAAGGCATCATCAAAGAATTACAAGCTAATAATATCAGTGTGAAATTTGATGATAGAGATACACATAAACCTGGATGGAAATTTGCAGAATACGAAATGAAAGGAGTTCCACTAAGAATTGGCATCGGTCCAAAAGATATAGAAAACAAAACCGTTGAGTTGGCAAGAAGAGACACGTTAAGTAAGTCATTTATCAAGCAAGATGAATTAATTGAAACCATTAAGCAAACCTTAACCGATATTCAAAACAATCTTTTTGATAAGGCTCAAAAGTTTACAAATGACAATACTCGTCAAGTAAAATCATACGAAGAATTTAAAACCCTAATCAATACTAAAGGCGGTTTTGTGGAAGCTTATTGGGACGGAACTTTAGAAACTGAAGAACACATAAAAAATGAAACTAAAGCAAGCATTCGTTGTATCTTAGAAACCGATGTACCCAAAGGAAGCAAATGTTTGTATTCTCAAAACCAAGCCGTCGCTAAAGTGCTTTATGCCAAAGCCTATTAAAATTTTATATTAAATATTGCAACATAAATAAAATAATGTATTTTTGCACCCGCAAATAAATGTGCGGTCCGTTCGTCTAGTGGTTAGGACGCCAGGTTTTCATCCTGGTAACAGGGGTTCGATTCCCCTACGGACTACTAAACGTTCAAAACAATAATCACCTGGTCCGTTCGTCTAGTGGTTAGGACGCCAGGTTTTCATCCTGGTAACAGGGGTTCGATTCCCCTACGGACTACAATAATAAATTAATCAAGTAAGACAAAAAAATATATTATGGCAAATCATAAATCTGCTTTAAAAAGAATTAGAAACAGCGAAACTAAAAGATTACGTAATCGCTATCAACACAAAACAGCGAGAAATGCTGTTAGAAAATTAGAAAACACTTCAGACAAATCTGAAGCTAAAAAAATGTTTAATGATGTTATTTCTAAAGTTGACAAACTTGCAAAGAAAAACATCATTCACCCTAACAAAGCTGCTCGTATCAAATCGAGACTGACCAAGCACGTTGCTTCACTTTAATAAATTTAAAGTCTTACTTATTATAAACAAACCTTGTTCAAATGAGCAAGGTTTTTTTTCTTTTAAACTATTCTTCTTTTTATTTTTAGTCATTCCTTTTATATTTACCGTTCAAAACAAGCTCACTAAATATGACAAAATCCTATCAAACCCAAGTAAACGGTGAATACGAATTTGATTTTACCGATGAAAAAATACAACATCAAGATATAATAAGTATTTCAGAGTATGATTTTCATATACTTTATCAACACCAATCTCATCAAATTCAAGTTCTGCATAAAAATTTCCTTGAAAAGACTTACCATATTAAAATCAATTCTAACATCTACGAAGTTAAAATTTCAGACTCACTAGACCTTTTAATAAAAAAACTTGGGTTATCACTTGGTAAAACCCAAATAGAAAATAAAATAAAAGCACCTATGCCGGGATTAATTTTAGAAATTAATGTCAAGGAAAACCAAGTTATCAAAGAAGGTGAGTCTTTATTAGTTTTAGAAGCTATGAAAATGGAAAATACAATCACAGCTACTAGTAACGCAACCATCAAAAGTATAAAAGTCAAAAAAGGTCAATCCGTCTCCAAAAATGAACTATTGATTGAATTAGAATAAGCTTGAAAAACAAAAACACATGAAAAAAATACTTGTTGCCAATCGTGGTGAAATTGCTTTAAGAGTGATGAAGAGCATCCAAAAAATGGGAATCAAAACAGTTGCTGTTTTTTCAGAAGCTGATAGACATTCACCTCATGTTAAGTTTGCTAATGAAGCGGTTTGTATTGGCCCAGCTGCATCTTCAGAATCTTATCTCAGAGCTGATAAAATCATAGAAGTTGCCAAAAAACTCAATGTTGATGGCATTCATCCTGGTTATGGCTTTTTAAGTGAAAATGCAGAATTTTCAGCACAAGTCGCAAAAGAAGGAATCACATTTATCGGTCCCAAACCTCATGCTATCCGGGTTATGGGAGATAAACTCGCTGCCAAAGAAACCGTTAAGTCCTACAATATTCCCATGGTACCAGGTATTGATGAAGCAATCACAGACATTAATAAAGCAAAAAAAATTGCCAAAAACATTGGTTTTCCTATTTTAATCAAAGCCTCGGCAGGTGGTGGTGGAAAAGGTATGCGTATTGTAGAAGACGAAAAATCATTAGAAGAACAAATGAAACGTGCCATTAGTGAAGCTAAATCAGCGTTTGGAGATGGCTCTGTATTTATAGAAAAATATGTAACTTCACCACGACATATAGAAATCCAAGTACTAGCCGATACACACGGCAATGTCGTCCATTTGTTTGAAAGAGAATGTAGTGTGCAAAGACGACATCAAAAAGTCATTGAAGAAGCTCCTTCTTCCTTACTTAACCAAAATTTACGCCACAAGATGGGAGAAGCTGCTGTCAATGTGGCAAAATCTTGTGATTATATCGGTGCTGGAACAGTTGAATTTTTAATGGACGCAGATCTTAATTTCTACTTTCTTGAAATGAATACACGCCTACAAGTTGAACATCCTGTAACTGAATGGATTACTGGCGTTGATTTGGTAGAACAACAAATTAAAATTGCCAGAGGTGAAAAATTAAGCATCAAACAAGATGACTTGCAAATTAATGGTCATGCTTTAGAGCTTCGTGTTTATGCTGAAGATCCAACTCAAAACTTTATGCCCAGCGTTGGTCACCTCAAACGATATCAATTGCCCAGTGGCAAAAATATCAGAGTTGACAACGGGTTTGAACAAGGCATGGATGTGCCAATTCACTATGACCCAATGCTTTCAAAATTAGTGACTTATGGCGATACCCGCGAAGCTGCTATACAAAAAATGATTGAAGCCATAGATCTATACGAAATCGAAGGTGTTGAAACCACATTAAGTTTTGGGAAATTTGTTTGTCAACATGAAGCATTTCGGTCTGGAAACTTTGATACACATTTTGTTAAAAAATATTATACCCCAGAAAAGCTCAAAGAACAATACAAAAATGAAGCCCAACTAGCATCCATAATTGCTATAAAAACATATCTCGAAGAATGCAAGCTTTTAAAAATTCCTGATGCCAACAAAAATTAATATGTGATGACAACAAACAAAAATAATATTCAAGATAAAATTAAACAAGCTAAACTTGGTGGCGGTAAAGAACGTATCAAAAAACAACACGATAAGAAAAAACTCACTGCTAGAGAGCGTGTAGAATACCTTTTAGACGAAGGAAGTTTTGAAGAATCTGGTATGTTAGTCACGCATCGCACCACTGATTTTGGGATGAATAAACAAATCTACTACGGCGATGGTGTGGTAACAGGTTTTGGTCAAATCAACGGCAGATTGGTTTGTATTTACGCACAAGATTTTACAGTTTTTGGCGGTGCACTATCAGAAACCCATGCTGAAAAAATTTGTAAAATTATGGATCATGCCTTAAAAGTCGGCGTGCCTATCATTGGCTTAAATGACTCTGGTGGTGCTAGAATTCAGGAAGGCGTTCGATCTCTTGGTGGCTATGCCGATATATTTTATAGAAATGTTCAGGCATCTGGTGTGGTACCACAAATATCTGCCATTATGGGACCATGTGCTGGCGGAGCTGTTTATTCGCCAGCCATGACGGACTTTACAATTATGGTACAAGATACCAGTTATATGTTTGTAACTGGACCACACGTGGTCAAAACGGTTACAAACGAAGATATCACAGCAGAAGAACTCGGTGGAGCTTCAGCTCATTCTACAAAATCAGGTGTAACTCACTTAACAGCTTATAACGATATTGAGTGTTTAGAAAACATCAAAACCCTACTGGGTTATTTACCACAAAGCCACAAGAGCAAACCCAAAAAATTGGAGTACAAATTAGGGGAAGAATACCGACCAGAACTTGAAAATGTTGTACCTGAAAACGCTAATAAACCTTATGATATGCACGATGTTATCAATGGTATTATTGATAAAGATTCTTTTTTTGAAATTCATAAAAACTACGCAGACAATATCATAGTTGGATTTTCGAGACTCGGTGGAAGAAGTGTAGGCATTGTTGCCAATCAACCTTTGAGCTTGGCTGGTGTGCTTGATGTTGATGCTTCTAAAAAAGCAGCACGATTTGTAAGATTTTGCGATGCTTTTAACATCCCTCTATTAGTACTTGTGGATGTACCAGGATTTTTGCCAGGAACCGACCAAGAATGGAATGGCATCATTTTGCACGGTGCCAAATTGCTTTATGCTTTAAGCGAAGCTACGGTTCCTAGAATTACATTAATTACACGTAAAGCCTACGGTGGTGCTTATGATGTCATGAACTCTAAGCATATTGGTGCCGACCTCAACTACGCTTGGCCAACGGCTGAAATTGCTGTGATGGGTGCTAAAGGTGCAAGCGAAATTATTTTTAGAAAAGAAATTAAATCAGCCAAAGACCCAGAAGCAGAACTAGCTAAAAAAGAAAAAGAATACGCTGACATGTTTGCCAACCCAATGCGAGCCGCTCAGCGAGGATTTATTGATGAAATTATAATGCCTCAAAATAGCCGAAGAAAACTAATCAAAGCTTTTGCTACTTTTGAACACAAAACTGTTTCTCGTCCAGATCGTAAACACGGCAATATACCTCTATAATGATAAAAGATTCAAATGGATAACCATAGATGTATTTAGATATCCACTTTATAGCTCGAAGAATAATTCTTGGAATGTTACAAGATATGTTGCTTATAACACAGGTCTCTTTATCTATTTGAGTATTTTTTAATTTCATATAAAAGCAAGACTGTTCATCTATATTTATTTTTGTATCAGTCAAATCACTTAAAACCTTTTATATTGAACCCAAATAATTAGATAACTATCAGATAAAATTTTCAAAAGATTCCATATAAACAACAAAACTATCCATTGCTCTTCTTATAATCAGCCAAAAACTTTTCTAAACCACTATCGGTTAATGGATGTTTGAGTAAACCTTCAATAGAGCTTAATGGACCTGTCATCACATCTGCACCAATGAGTGCACAATCAATCACGTGCATCGTATGTCTTACTGAAGCGGCTAATATTTCGGTTTCAAAACCATAATTATCATAGACTTGTCGGATATCGGCAATCAGATTTAAGCCGTCGGTAGAAATATCATCAAGTCTTCCTATAAAAGGAGAAACATAACTCGCACCTGCTTTAGCCGCGAGCAAAGCTTGACCTATAGAAAATACTAAGGTACAATTGGTTTTGATACCGTGATCTGAAAAGTATTTAATGGCTTTAATGCCGTCTTTAATCATTGGTACTTTAACCACAATTTGGTCGTGAAGTTGAGCCAAAGCTTCACCTTCTTTTACAATACCGTCAAAGTCAGTTGCGATAACCTCTGCACTGACATCACCATCCACAATTTCACAAATGTCAATATAATGTTGTTTGATATTGGCTTCGCCAGTGATGCCTTCTTTAGCCATCAGAGAAGGATTTGTTGTTACACCATCAAGAATACCGAGGTCTTGGGCTTCTTTAATTTGGTCGAGATTAGCGGTATCAATAAAAAATTTCATAGCTTATGTTTTAAAGTTTGTAGTGTTTTAATAATATTTTTTCAAATAATTTCTGAGGTAAAAGATGCTTTAAAGTTACAGAAAAACTTTGTAAAAACGCACCAGATTTATAGTTGACTTTTGGATTTGAATTCTGAATGATTTGATGAACTTTCTTGGCAATTTTTATGGGATTTTCTCCTTGATTCACATCTTCGTCCATCAATTCAAGTGAGGCTTTATAATTTTTGTAGTAAGGAGAATTTTCTTTTAAAGGCGAATGGAATCTACCTTGAGCAATATTGGTAGCAAAATCGCCAGGAGCAAGGTTCACCATTTTAATATTAAACTCTTTGATTTCCATCCGGTAGGCTTCGGTCACTTTTGCTAAAGCACTTTTAGACGCCGAATACATCCCGCGAAAAGGCAAACCCATATGGGCGGCAATTGAAGTAATATTGATGATTAAACCATTGTTTTGCTCTCGCATAAATGGCAAAATGGTATTGATTACTGTCAATGGACCAAAAAAATTAGTATCAAAATGAGCCTTAGCTTCTTTTAAAGGTATTTCTTCCATTGCACCTGTTATGCCAACACCAGCGTTGTTGATAAGAATGTCGATACGTTTTTCTGTACTAATAATATTTTCAACACAAGATGTTATGGTTTCTGGTTTGGTAACATCTAATGCTTTAAATATTACACCATTAATTTTATCAGATTTAGGATGTCTTGAAGTACCGTAAACAATATAGTCTTGTTTAGTTAGATATTCAGCAATGGCTTGACCTAATCCAGAAGATGCGCCAGTAACCAATACAACTTTAGGCATAATTTATTTTTTGGTAAATATCGGAATTTCTATTGACATCAAGGCATAAAAAAAGGCAAGCGACCTACATCACACCGCTACGACCATCTACCTTTGCTGCGTTCCCGCCCTGGAGGATTCGACAGGAGCTGGTTGTGTAGGACTTGCCGATTGCAAATATACAACCTTTATGACTTTTGCCAATGTTTTTGTTTTTAAATTTGTCTAAATTTGTATCAAATTCTTTTAAAGTTTTACAAATGCGTAACTTATTATTTATCTTATTTATATTGCCTTTGGTTTTAAACTCTTGTAAAGATGTGAACCATTTTAAATTAGATTTTAAAACTCCTGCCGACAACTTAAAAATCGGTCAAACTTTGGAAGCTGAAGCTGTTCCTCTGACTGGTAAAACCATTGATTCCATTGATTTTCAATTTCAAGATAAATCAGGCGTTACTTCAAAGCAAATAGATTTGCCTTTAAAAAACATGTTGTTGGGAAAGCATGATTTAAAGCTAAAAATTTATGCCGATAATGAAGTGTTTAAAATGACTAAAACTGTTAAAATATTTAATAATAAACCTCCTAAAATTTTGAGTTATGAAGTCATTAATGCTTTTCCACACGACATTAAGGCTTATACACAAGGTTTAGAATTTTATAAAGACACTTTGTATGAAAGTATTGGTCAATATGGAAAATCGGAATTGCGAAAAGTTGATTATAAAACCGGTAAAATTTATAAAAAACATCAATTAAAAAAACATTATTTTGGTGAAGGTCTAACTATTTTAAATGATAAGATTTATCAACTCACTTGGCGTGAAGGTGAAGGCTTGATTTATGATGTTAATAGCTTTGAGATTGTAGATAAATTTAGATATGACAAAAGCGAAGAAGGTTGGGGTTTGTGTCACGATGAGAATTATATTTATAAAAGCGATGGAACTGATAAAATTTGGCGTTTAGATCCGCAAACTTTGAAAGAAATCGATTACATCCAACCGACAACGCATAATTCTATTTCTGAAAAACTCAATGAGTTGGAATATATCAACGGAAAAATTTATGCCAACACATACCAAAAAGATGGCGTTGCTATTATCAATCCCGAAAATGGTGCTATTGAAGCAGTTGTTGATTTTAGAAAATTAAAAAAACAAGTGCGACAACATCCAGATTTAGACGTGTTAAATGGTATTGCTTATCATCAAAAAACTCAAAAATTTTATGTTACAGGTAAAAACTGGAACAAATTATTTGAAGTGAAAGTCATTTCAAAATAATAGTATTGAGCAGTTTAAAAGAAATTTTGCATACATACCAGTTTTTGGTATATTTGAAAAAAATAGTTGTCAAATGAGCAAAAACACATCAATATCACTCGGAAATTATTTTGACCAATTCGTTCAAAACCGTATAAGTGAAGGAAGATTTAAAAATGTTAGCGAAGTAATTCGTGCTGGATTGAGACTTTTAGAGGAAGAAGAAAATAAGGTAATTGCCTTGAAAGCCTCAATACAAGAAGGAATTGACAGTGGCATAGCTCACGACTTCGACCCCAAAAAACACCTTGAATCTCTAAAAGCGAAAAAGCACTCGAATGGCTAAATATAAGTTGACGAACAAAGCTGTCGAGGACTTATCAGTAATTTGGAATTACACTCTTGAAGTTTGGTCTGAACAACAAGCGAACAAATATTACGACGAACTAATATCAAAATGTGGAGAAATTGCTGAAAATCCTAGATTAGGGAAAAATTTCAGCGGAATATCAAAACAACTTTTCGGAATGAAAACAAATCGGCATATAATATTTTACAGGACTAAAAATGAAAATTATGTTGAAATAACAAGAATATTGCACGAAAGAATGGACTTAAAGAAAAGAATAGCTGAATAAAAAACTGCGCACTACAAGAGGCTATAAATAATGAGGGTCTTTTGGCAAAATCTAAGATTTAGACGTGTTAAATGGTATTACTTATAAAGTTAAAACTCAAAAATTCTATGTTACAGGTAAAAACTGGAACAAATTATTTGAAGTGAAAGTCATTTCAAAATAATATTAAAACTCTGTCGTTTTTAAACTATGATAAAATTCTGTAAAACCTACTTTCCGTTGCTTTTAATTTTAGCTGTTGTGTTAATGTCTTCTTGCCGAGAAGATTTTGATTTTGAACCGAGTTCAGGAAATCTCGAATTTTCAACTGATACTTTATTCCTTGATACTGTTTTTACTAACATCGGATCCAGCACGTTTCAATTTAAAGTCTATAACCGAAGTGACAACGACATCTCTATACCAAGCGTAAGTTTAGCAGAAGGCGAAAATTCAAAATACAGATTAAACATTGATGGTTTGCCAGGCAAAACATTTGAAAACATTGAAATACAGGCAAATGATAGTATTTTTGTCTTTGTAGAAGTGACCGCAAGTATTGAAGAACTCGCTGCTCAAAACAACCAGTTTTTGTTGACTGATGAAATTCAATTTGATAGTGGCGACCGACTTCAAAAAGTCGATTTAGTCACGTTAATTCAAGATGCGGTGTTTCTTTTTCCTGAACGTTTTGAAGATGGTAGCAACGAAACCATTTCTTTGGGTATGAATGAAGAAGGCGACGAAGTGCTGATTGATGGCTTTATTTTAGACGACTCTGAGCTTACTTTCACAAACGAAAAACCTTATGTCATTTTTGGTTATGCAGGTGTGTCAAGTGGACAAACCTTAGAAATACAGGCTGGTGCAAGAATTCATTTTCACGAAAACAGTGGCATTATAGTTGCCGAAAATGCGTCTTTACACGTCAATGGGCAGTTGAGCTCCGATCCTGAAATTTTAGAAAACGAAGTCATTTTTGAAGGCGATAGACTCGAACCCGAATTTTCTGAAGTGCCAGGTCAATGGGGAACGATTTGGCTAACCGCAGGAAGCACCGATCATCAATTTGATTATGCCACCATAAAAAATGCCACAGTTGGAATTTTAATGGACTCAAATGACGGTACAGAAAACCCGACTTTAACCCTGAAAAATACACAGATTTACAACTCATCTAATGTGGGTTTATTAGCTAGAACAGGTTTTATAGAGGCTGAAAATTTTGTGGTTAACAATTCTGGTCAAGCTTCTGTTAACCTGTCGCTTGGTGGTCGATACAGTTTTAAACACTCTACCATTGCTAACTACTGGCAAAATTCTTTTAGACAATTTCCAGCTTTATTGATTGAAAATCAATTGGAAACACAAGATAATCTTTTTGTTTCTGATTTGGTTGAAGCGACGTTTTCAAATTGTATCATTTATGGCAATGAACGCGTCGAGATCCTGTTTAATCGTTCAGAAGATGCTGCATTTAATTTTAAATTTGAAAACAGTTTGTTGCATATTGACCCGTTTAATTCTCAGCCCTTAGAAGAACCAGAATTTGATTTTAACAATACAAATTTGTATGAAAATATTGTTTTAAATCAATCTCCTGGGTTTTTAGACACACAACTTAATCAATTGAATATCAGCGAAGAATCTGCTGCTAATGGCATTGGTAATACGCAAACCTCTGCGGAAGTGCCATTTGACATATTGGGCGTAAACCGTTCTCAAAACCCTGACGCTGGAGCTTATGAAAGTGTTGTGTTTGATGAGGAGTGACATATCAATTCCTAACAATCAATTTCTGCTTAAATGAACGAGTTTTATCTTGTAATTCTAAAATATAAATTCCGTCGGCGAAGTTTTGAATATCTAAATTGATATCCGTTTGATTATATTTTTTTTTGAAATAATAATTCACCTTGTAAAGAGTAAACACTGAGTTTTTTAATTGGGTTAATTGAGCTAATATTGACATCAGAAGTTGCTGGATTAGGAAAGATTTTGGGTTGGTTCAAATATAAAAAAACCGCCTCTTTTTGAGACGGTTTTGAAAAATAAACTTTTCTTAATTCTAAACTTACTTCGTATATTTTTGAATCAATGGCATCAATTTCATATTGAGTTCTTGTGCCATTCCCATAGATTCTTTAGTCATTTTTTCTTGAACTTCAAGTGTTTTTTGACCGAGTTCACTATTATAAAAGTTTAATAGCTCTTTGACTTCATCGTGAGTGTAATATTCAGTACTCTTTTTGGCCAATTTCATATAAAAATCATCCATAATAGGTTGGAGTTCTTTTTTGAAAGCCTCTACATTATCTTCAGGAATCATTGTGTAAATTTGACTCATATTGGCTTCTACAGCACCAGAAGATAGTTTAGTGAGTTTGTAAGCATCTTGAACAAAAGCTTCGTCTTGATCTTGTGCATAAATAAATGTTCCTAAGAACAAGGTTAAGGTTAATAAAATGGTTTTTTTCATCATAAAAATATTTAAGGATTAATAATTAATTAGGTTACGCAATTTGGGTTTCTACAAACAAAGGTTTGTTTTTAACCTTTGTTTCGAGAGTTTGTTTTAAAATTTCTAAAGCTTTATTATCGTCGTGATTTGTGATGACTTCATCTATCAAGTCAACCACCCATTTCATATCAGATTCAACAAATCCTCTTGTAGTAATGGCGGGCGTGCCAACACGAATACCAGAAGTAACAAACGGCGATTGGTCATCAAAAGGCACCATGTTTTTGTTGACAGTGATACCGGCTTTGCCAAGAGCTTCTTCAGCCGCTTTACCTGTGATGTTTTTATTTCGCAAATCGATTAACATCATGTGGTTATCAGTTCCATTAGAAATTAAATTGTAGTCTTTGTCCACAAAAGCTTTTGCCATGGCTTCCGAATTTTTCTTGACTTGGATTGTGTAATGTAAAAATTCGTCAGTCAATGCTTCACCAAATGCTACGGCTTTGGCAGCAATAATATGTTCTAATGGACCGCCTTGATTGCCAGGAAAAACACCAGAATTCATCAGAGATGACATTTTTTTAAGCTTTCCACTTTTAAACTTTTCACCAAATGGGTTGTCGATATCTTCGCCGATTAAAATAATTCCACCACGTGGACCACGAAGTGTTTTATGGGTAGTTGAAGTTACCACGTGACAATGCGGAATAGGGTCTTGAAGCAATCCTTTTGCAATTAATCCTGCAGGATGTGCTATATCGGCTAACAAAATTGCACCAACCTTATCGGCAATTTGTCTAAAGGCTTTATAATCTATTTCTCTGGAATAGGCTGAAGCACCAGCGATAATCATTTTAGGTTTTTCTTTGAGTGCAACGCTTTCAACTTGGTTATAATCAATTATTCCCGTTTCTTTATCAACGCCATAAAAAACAGGATTGTAAAGTTTTCCAGAAAAATTTACAGGTGAACCATGCGTTAAATGACCGCCATGCGATAAATCAAAGCCTAAAATTTTATCACCTGGTTGTAAGCACATTGAAAAAACAGCCGTATTAGCTTGAGAACCCGAGTGTGGCTGAACATTAGCAAAACTTGCTCCAAACAAAGTTTTGGCTCTATCTATCGCAATTTGTTCGACTTGGTCAACAATTTCGCATCCGCCATAATAGCGTTTGCCTGGATAGCCTTCGGCGTATTTATTGGTCAAAACAGAACCCGCTGCTTTTAGCACGTTTGGGCTAACAAAATTTTCACTGGCAATAAGTTCTAATCCATTTTTTTGTCGAGATTCTTCTGCTGAAATAAGCTTAAATATTTCTTTATCTTCTGTCATAATAATTTATCGTTAAAACTGATTCAAAAATAATAAAAGCATTCGGTTAATTAACATAAAATAATATATTTGAATAATGTTTAATCTTTTTATTTACACTATAAAACTTTAATATGAGCTTATTGGCCAACGATCCCAAACGAAAAACCTGGTTAGAGATTCCTGATAACACTGATTTTCCAATACAAAATATTCCTTTTGGTGTGTTTCTAACTCGAGATGATATTATCACTATTGGTACACGAATTGGCGATTACGCTATTGACCTTGGTGCTTTACATCAATTAGGGTATTTTGAAGGCATTCCTTTAACTGATGATATTTTTCTTCAAGATACTTTAAATGATTTTATTGCCGATGGTAGAAAAACTTGGCGAAGTGTCAGAAATAGAATAGCTGAAATATTTGATGCCAATAATCCTAAATTAAAAAATAATAAAGATCATCGCCAAACGGTTTTGTTTAAGCTTGATGAAATCGAAATGCAGATGCCTGTTCAAGTTGGTGATTACACTGATTTTTATTCTAGTAAAGAGCATGCAACAAATGTGGGTAAAATATTTAGAGATCCAGAAAATGCTTTGTTACCCAATTGGCTTCACTTACCTGTAGGTTATCATGGTAGAAGTTCATCGATTATTCCTAGCGGTATTCATGTGCATCGTCCTCAAGGTCAAAAATTACCAAAGGGAGCTAACGAACCTATTTTTGGTCCTTCACGATTGGTCGATTTTGAATTGGAAATGGCTTTTGTAACCACCGCAGCTAATCACTTGGGACAGCCTATTCCTATTGATGATGCCGAAAACAATATTTTTGGTATGGTCATTTTTAATGATTGGAGTGCACGTGATATTCAAAAATGGGAATATGTGCCACTTGGTCCGTTTTTGGCCAAAAGTTTTGCCTCTTCAATATCACCGTGGATTGTAACTCTTGATGCTTTAGAGCCTTTTAGAACTGAGAGTCCAAAACCTATTAAACCACTTTTACCTTATTTAAAATCAAAAGACAACAAAAAGAGTTTTGATATCAATTTAGAAGTTGGAATAACACCTAAAAACGGTACTGAAACCGTCGTATCACATACCAATTTTAAATATATGTATTGGAATATGAGTCAACAATTGGCACATCATACCATCAATGGTTGCCCAGTTAACAGCGGTGATATGATGGCTAGTGGAACCATTTCTGGACCAACGCCAGGTTCTTATGGGTCAATGTTAGAATTAACTTGGCGTGGAGAAAAACCTTTAAGGTTAAATGATGGTAAGGAACGAAAATTTATTGAAGATTTTGATACTGTAACGATGAGAGGTTATTGTCAAAACCACGAGGTTAGAATTGGTTTTGGTGAGGTCAGTACTCAACTTTTACCTGTTTTTAAAAACAAATAAATTTTTCTGTTTCTTATTTTGAAGATTTGATATAGGTTAAAAAATAATCTAAAATCAATTTTTATTAAAATGCCTCGAATATTTAATTATTCTGTGCATAAGTCTCTGAAGTTATTTCTGCAATTTTGATAATGACTTCTGTGGCTTTTTGCATACTTTCTAATGGAACATATTCATAAGGACCGTGAAAATTATGCCCACCAGCAAAAATATTAGGACAAGGTAAGCCCATATAGCTTAATTGAGCACCATCAGTTCCGCCTCTAATTGGTTTAATTAATGGCTTAACCCCACATTGTTCCATAGCTTTTTTAGCAATATCAATACTATGCATCACGGGAACAATTTTTTCTTTCATATTAAAATATTGATCCTTAATTTCTATTTGAACTGTGTTAATACCATATTGTTTATTAATTTCTGAAACGATATCTCTTAAAAGATGCTTGCGGTTTTCAAATAAATTCTTATCGTGGTCTCTAATGATAAAATGAAGTTCTGTTGAGCTTACATCTCCATTAATTTTTGTCAGATGAAAAAAACCTTCACGACCTTCAGTTTTTGCTGGAATTTCTGATTCTGGCAAGACACTAATAAGTTTTGCTGCTATTAAACTGCTGTTAATCATTTTGTCTTTAGCATAGCCTGGATGAACACTTTTGCCATTTATTCTGATTTTAGCTTCTGCTGCGTTAAAATTTTCGTATTCTAATTCACCAACTTGACTGCCGTCCATGGTATAAGCCCATTTTGCCCCAAACTTTTTAACATCAAACTTGTGTGCACCACGACCAATTTCTTCATCTGGTGTAAAACATACTCTTATACTACCATGCTTAATTTCAGGATGTTTAACGAGATATTCCATTGCAGAAACAATTTCTGCAATACCAGCTTTATCGTCAGCACCCAGAAGTGTTGTTCCGTCTGTAGTGATTAGTGTTTGACCTTTATAAAGTTTAAGATCTTCAAAATAATCTGGCGACAAGACTTTTTCTTCATTAAGTTTTATAGCCTCGCCATCATAATTTTTATGGATTTGTGGATTGACATTTTTTCCTAAAAAGTCTGGTGAAGTGTCAAAGTGAGATACAAAACCTATACAAGGAACATCATTTTTGATATTTGAAGGCAAAGTTGCCATAACATAGGCGTTCTCGTCTATACTAACTTCTTCTAAACCAATTTGCACGAGTTCATCTTTAAGAAGATTTGCTATTTCCCACTGCTTTTTGGTGCTTGGCGTGGATTTGTTGTTGGGATTACTTTGAGAGTCTATTTTGACGTATTTAATGAAACGATTTAGGAGAGCTTCTTTATTTATCATAATCAATTATAGTTTTAGTATTTCAAATTTAGGGTTTTTTGTTCAGTTTGTTTATTAAACCTTATTTTTGATAAAAGTTTTTTTATGTATAAACAGCTTATTAGACCTGTCCTTTTTAGTCTTGATCCTGAACGCGTTCATCATTTAACTACAAGTCTATTAAAATTGATTTTTAAAACCCCACTTCTTTCTATACTTTATAAAAATCATTATAAATATGAGTCTGAAAAGCTTCAAACAAAAGTTTTTGATTTAATATTTAAAAATCCAGTTGGCCTTGCTGCTGGTTTTGATAAAAATGCAGAATTTTATAAAGAGATGTCTGCTCTTGGGTTTGGGTTTATTGAAATAGGAACGGTAACACCAAAACCACAACCTGGTAATCTAAAAAAACGGTTGTTTAGATTAAAAGAGGATAAAGCCCTGATCAATAGAATGGGGTTTAATAATAAAGGTGTTGATGCTGCGGTGAAGGCTTTAAAAAACAAAGGTAACATCTTAATTGGTGGTAATATTGGTAAAAACAAAACCACGCCAAACCATAAAGCTGTAGATGATTATGAAATTTGCTTTAAAGCTTTGTTTGAAGTTGTCGATTATTTTGTGGTAAATGTGAGTTCGCCAAACACACCAGATTTAAGAGATTTACAGGAAAAAAAACCGCTTTTAAAAATTTTAAACCGCTTACAAGACCTCAACTTATCTCGACCAAAACCCAAACCCATTTTACTTAAAATTGCACCAGATTTAAATGAGAGTCAACTTTTTGATATTCTCAACATTGTAGAAGAAAGTCAAATTGCTGGAATCATCGCAACAAACACGACCATCTCAAGAAATAATTTAAAATCTAAACATCAAAATGAAACTGGTGGCTTGAGTGGTCAACCTTTAAAGCAAAGGTCAACCGAAGTTATTGAGTTTCTAAAAACAAATACAAAAAACGATATTCCAATAATTGGGGTTGGTGGCATCCATTCTGCCAATGATGCCCTCGAAAAATTTAATGCTGGTGCGTCTTTAGTTCAGCTTTATACAGGGTTTGTTTATGAAGGGCCAAAGTTGGTGAAAGATATCAAAAAAGCTTATGTCAATCGCTATGTTTGAGATTATCCTGCAATTTTTGGTAGCTTCAGTTTTATTGACGTTATCGCCAGGTCCAGATATTATTTATGTGTTGGTCACTGGTTTAAGTCGTGGCAAAAAACAAGGCTTATTGCTGAGTTTGGGTTTGGTTTTAGGAATTTTAGTTCATACCTCGTTAGTTGCTTTTGGTGTTTCGGCTTTGATTACGGCTTCTGATATTTTATTTCTGATTATAAAATTAGCTGGGGCTTTTTATTTACTTTATCTCGCATTCAAAATATATCAAGAACCTGCTTCGATTGAGTTAAAATCTAAGCCCATTACAAAAACATCTCAAAATTATTTAAAGCAAGGCTTTTTGATGAATGTGCTTAATCCTAAAGTTACTTTGTTTTTTATGGCTTTTTTTCCTCAATTTTTATGGAACAAAACCGAAAACACAATCTTTCAGTTTTATTTTTTAGGTTTTATTTTTATGCTTCAAGCTTTTATTATTTTTGGGGTTATTGCCATATTTGCTCATAAATTTTATAATTTTATCCAGAACTATTCAAAATCTGCTTTTATATTTAAATACTTACAAATTACTGTTTTTGTAGGTATTGCACTGTATATTATTTTTAGTCATGACTATTGAAGAGTATAGAAATTATTGTCTATCAAAACCTGGCTGTTCAGAGTCCTTTCCCTTTGATGATGATACTTTAGTTTTTAAAGTGATAAATAAAATGTTTGCTTTAACCTCTCTAAAAAAGTGGGAAGCAGGTGAGTGCAGTATTAATCTAAAATGCGACCCCAAAAAGGCTATTGAGCTACGAGAAAAATATCCAGACTCCATTTTTCCAGGCTATCATATGCATAAAAAACATTGGAATACTGTAGTTATAGAAAACTCAGATTTGACTGAAAAATTTATCAAACATTTGATTAATCACAGTTATGAGCTTGTGGTGAGTAAACTTGCTAAAAAAGACAGGTTGAATTTAGACCATAAATAGCCTAATAACCAAGGTTTTAATTTATATCTTTTTCAAGTTTGTTTGGGTCTTGTCGTGTATCAAAAATAGTGATTATCTCGATTTCATTCGATTTTTTTGATATTCTATAATAAAAGGTAGTTTGTTTTGTTACTACGCATCTATAAAGACCTTTAAATTCTGTTGATTGTGGACAACTCTCCGGTTATGCTGATATTTGATTGATTTTATCGGTTAATTTAGATATGAACTTATCTCGAGTGTTCAAATTCCATTCTTCTAAAAGATATTGAGATAACTTAAGAAGTTTTTTTTTCAGCAAGCTTGGACAAAAAAACATTCATTCATTAGGATATTTTCTTTAAAAAAGATTGATATGAAACCCTTTCTCCGTCATTCAATTCTTGAATACCTTGTTTTATTTCTTGTTGCTCAGAAGTATTTAATTTATTCCAAAAATCAGCTTTTTCTTTACTTACAAAATCAGCAATTTTCAGGATAAATTCTGAATTTTCATTCTCTAAAATAGTCTTAACCAGTTGAAGCTTTGTTGCTTGAATATCCATATTTTCAGATTTTACCAAATTTACAAAAAAACTTATAAATTATACTTTAAGCATGTAAACAAACGCGATAAAGTTTATTTTAAATGAAATTTATTCAACAATCACCTCAACTCTGCTTGCAATTGTGTTTCAAATTGTTTTTGCAGTTTAGCCATGATTTTATCTACTTGTTTATCTGTTAGTGTTTTGTTTTGGTCTCTAAAGGTAAAACTGACGGCATAACTCTTTTTATCATCGGGTAAATTTTCGCCTTGATAAACATCAAACAGGTTGACTTGTTGCAGGAGTTTTTTATCGGTTTTTTTGGCAATATTCTCAATTTGCTCAAATGAAATATTTTCATCTATAAGCAAGGCAAAATCGCGTCTTACTTCTGGATATTTTGGAATATCTTGAGATTTAAACTTAATCTTAGATGTTAGATTTAATAGTGTATCCCAATCAAAATCTGCGTATAAAACTTCTTTTGAAACATCAAAAGCCTCTGTAATTTCTTTTTTAAGCCGACCAAATTTTACAAGGGTTTTTGTCTTGACTTTATAAGATAAGCCTTCTGCAATGGTATCATCTTCATTTGGAGCAGATATAAAATTTAAACCTAATTTTTCTAAAACACTTTCAACAATACCTTTTAGGTAAAAGAAATCGATGTGGTTTGAAGATTTTAACCAGTTTTCTTCTACTCTATTTCCAACGACAAAAAGAGAAAGGTGTTTTTGTTCAGCTATTTTTTTATCAAACTTATGATAACTTTTGCCGAATTCAAAAAACTTGAGATTTTCATTTTTTCGATTTAGATTATAACTGATATTTTCTAAACCAGAAAACAATAAACTCTGTCTCATCACAGCTAAATCTTGACTCAATGGATTGATTATTTCAACATTGTTGCGTTTTGAAATTTGGCTACTAAATTCTGTATAATCTGAAGTTGTCAAGGAATTTGCCATAGTTTCGTAAAAGCCTTTAGACACTAACATATTAGCGATAATGTTTTGAATTTTATAATCTTCAAATTTTGAAGAATTGGCTACAGAAACATTAAATTTGTTATCTAACTTTATTTTATTGTAGCCATAAACTCTTAGAATTTCTTCAATCACATCTACTTCGCGTGTTACATCTACGCGATAAGCTGGTATGGTTAGACCCATTCCACTTTCAGAAACATTATTGACTTT
Organism: Psychroflexus sp. MBR-150; assembly: GCF_053628795.1. Taxonomy (NCBI): domain Bacteria; kingdom Pseudomonadati; phylum Bacteroidota; class Flavobacteriia; order Flavobacteriales; family Flavobacteriaceae; genus Psychroflexus; species Psychroflexus sp. MBR-150. Next base: position 61,923 of record NZ_JBRJHB010000002.1, on the reverse strand, counting down.
GATGTCTAAAGATGTCAAAATTGATTTTATAACTCCAGAATCCAACTCTTCACCAACAAGCGAATTGATTTTATCAAAGGTGAGAAAAACCTGGTGGTCTTCAATTTTTTTAGGGTAAAAATCATCAATTTCACTACTGATTTTACCACCTGCAATTTCACTGATTAAAATAGCTGCTCGTTTTAAAGCATCTTCTGTAATGTGTGGGTCAATGCCACGTTCAAATCTAAACGAAGCATCGGTATTGATTCCGTGTCTTTTAGCTGTTTTACGCACACTTACAGAATTGAAATAAGCACTTTCTAAAAAAATGCTTTTTGTTGTTTCAGAAACGCCTGAATTTTCACCACCCAAAACACCAGCAATGCAGAGCGGTTTTTCTGTATCACAAATCATTAGATCTTCTGAAGAAAGTTTTCGCTCAACACCATCTAAGGTGGTAAATAAACTGCCTTCATCTAAGGTTTTGACCATAATTTGGGAATCTTTAATTTTGTCAGCATCAAAAGCGTGCAAGGGTTGACCAATTTCGTGCATCACATAATTAGTGATGTCAACGATATTGTTTTTAGGATTGACGCCAATGGCTTTCAATCTATTTTGAAGCCATAGTGGGGAAACGTCAATATTTATATCTGTTATTGTTATGCCACAATATCTTGGTGCTAATTCAGAGTTTTTAACTTCTATTTTAGTTCGTCTTGAACGATCTTCAACGTGAAAATTACTTATTGAAGGTGTATTGATTGGTAGGCTTTTACCTTGATGCATAATACCAGCTCTCAAATCGCGAGCTACGCCCCAATGGCTCATAGCATCAGCACGGTTTGGGGTCAATCCGATTTCAAACACTTTGTCTGTTTCAACAGGAAAGACCGTATTTAAAGCTTGACCAGGTTGAAAGTCACCTTCTAAAACCATAATACCGTCGTGTGATTTGCCCAAACCAATTTCATCTTCGGCACAAATCATACCCATACTAACTTCGCCTCTTATCTTGCCTTTTTTGATTTTAAGAGATTCTCCTTTTTGATTGTAAATGGTTGTGCCAACAGTTGCGACAGGAACCCACTGATTTTTATTTACATTTGGTGCACCACATACAATTTGAACTGGGTCTTTTTCGCCAATATCAACTTGAGTTAATTTTAATCGGTCGGCGTTTGGGTGTTTTTTGCATTCTAAAACTTTCCCAACTACAAGACCTTCTAATTGTCCTTTTATGGATTCAAAATTTTCTATGCCTTCAACTTCTAAACCTAAATCTGTAAGAATGGTTTCAATTTTTTCAGCTGACCACTTTATGTCAATAAAATCTTTTAACCAATTATAAGATATCTTCATGCAATCAGTATTCTAAGCTCTAAAGCTTATATTAATTTGAATTTGCAAAGATAATAAAACGAGTGTGTGCTGATAAATAATAATGTGTAATATTGTAAATATAATTCTCTACGATATGAAACCTAATATTTATATTATATCACTATTAGTCATAATGATTAGTTGCAAATCTAACAATGATACTCGTCAAAGTGCTCAAAGTATTGTAGATAAAGCTATTGAAGTTTCTGGTACAGATGCTTTTAAACACTCAACTGTCAGCTTTACATTTAGAAACAAAAAATACACCAGCCAAGGTCATTGCAATCATTATATATATTCAAGAATTTTTCGTAGTGCTGACTCCTTGATTAAGGATTACTATGAACCTGATAAAAGTTTTAAGCGCTATATCAATGATTCTTTAGTGCAAATTGCTGATACTACTGCACAAAAATATGCCGAATCAATAAATTCTGTGCATTACTTTGTGCAGTTGCCATTTCGATTAAATGATAAAGCAGTTAACAAAACTTATCTGGGTTTAGATACCATAAAAAATAAAATATATCACAAAATAGCCGTAAATTTTGATCAAGTTGGTGGTGGCTCAGATTTTCAGGATAAGTATTTATACTGGTTTGGAAAAGATGACTACAAACTCGATTATTTGGCATATAGCTTTATGGTCAACGGTGGTGGCATTCGATTTAGAGAAGCCTATAACGAAAGATATATTGATAGCGTCAGGTTTGTAGATTATAAAAATTATCGACCAAAATCAGAAAATATCAAACTCGAAAACATCTCAAAAGCCCTTAAAAATCAACAGCTCGAATTAGTTTCTAAAATTGAAAACGAAAAAATACAAGTCAAAAAGTCTAAAGAAAAATGTTAAAGTTTAGACTATTGTCTTAATTTTGAAGACATTTGTATATATTTGTAAATAAACGAGAGATGAAAAAATATAGCACCCATACCGAGCTACAAGTTGTTAATGAAGCCGTTTCAGCATACATTACCAAAGATATCAGACCTTTTCATGACATCAAAAATTTTTCATTTTCTGACTTTATCAATGACAAAATTTTAGTGATAAAGTCCATCAGAAAGGGGTTATCGTATCAACTTTTTAAAACAGTAATGTTGTTTTCACCTTTTTCTGAAGATGAATGGGCCGAATATCTCAATATTTCTACCAAAAGTTTACAACGCTACAAGAAAACTAAAGATTTTCATTTCAAACCCATACATTCTGAAAAAATCCTTGAAATTGCAGAAGTTACGGCTTTTGGAAAGCAAGTTTTTGACAATAATACACAGTTTTACGATTGGCTCAATACACCATCTTTGGTTTTTAATAACCTCACACCAGCAGAGTTGCTTAAAGATTCATACGGCAAAGCTCTTGTTATGGATGAGCTCAACAGAATAGACCAAGGCATTTTTGCATAGTGGAGGTTTTCAGGTTAACACGGTTAAAATATTCTAAATCTTTAAGTGGTAATGGTGCAGCTTTATCTGGCAATCGATGGAACAGCAAAGGCGTTGAAATGATTTACACTTCACAAAGTAGAGCCTTGGCTATGGCGGAAGTTTTGGTGCATTTGCCTTTACACCAACTCCCAAGCGATTTCAAAATGATGTGTATCAAAATTCCACAAAACATAAGTGTAGAAACTCTCGCTACCAAAGACTTACCAAAATTATGGAATGCTTTACCGCATCATATGAGTAGCCAAAAAATTGGTGATGATTTTATTATGCAAAATCAAAGCTTAGTATTAAAAGTGCCAAGTGCTGTGGTTTATGGAGATTTTAATTATCTTATCAATCCTTATCACGCTGATTATAAATCTATAAGCATCAAATCTGTTGATGATTTTCCGATAGATCAGAGGTTGAAGTCTTAGGTATCATTTCTATTATCTGACTCTACCGCTTTCCCCTCTTTAATCATTTCTTTTATAGTTTCTTTTTCATCTTCAGAAGGTCGGTCAGTATTTGTGTCTTGTTTTTGAGCTTTGTGTTGGACAACAAATTCTCCATACAAAGGAAAATGATCAGAGTTGATATGTTTTTCAGTTTTTAGGTTCTGAATATAAACGGATTTTGAGTGAAAAATCAAATCAATCGGAAACCTAAAAAACAAATACTTGGCGTGAAACGTAGAGATAAAACCACGTCCAATTCTGGGGTCGAGCAATTGGGTTGTTTTTTTGAATAATTTTGAAGATTTTGACCAAGCTACATTATTAAAGTCGCCAACTACCAAACAGGGCTTTTTCAGAGTTTTTATTTTTTGACCTAAAGCTAAAATATCAGCGTCTCTTTCTTTTGATGTTTCTTCTTCCGTAGGACTTGGCGGTGGCGGATGAATACCAAAAAATGTAAATTCATCACCATCTTTTGTTTCTAAATCGGCTTCAATACTAGGAATATCCTCTGCAACAAAATAGTTGACTTGTATTTTGTTTGCTTTGAGCTTAGTGTAAAAATGAATGCCGTAAGTATTGTCTTGTGGCACTTTTTTAGAATATTGAAATAAATCTTCTACTTCTTCTAAGGCTTTTTCCCAATTTTTATCGCTTTCCATCGTTAATAAAATATCGGGTTGAATACGTTTAATCAGCTCAATAAGTAGATGATATTGTTGATTATATTGATACACATTAACTGACAAAAAACTTACCGCTTCTTTTGATGTTTCAAGTCTTTGGCTTTCTCTGTGATAAATTGAAGTGTAAGGCAGGAGAATAAAAAGATTATGTAACCACAACAATAAAATTATTGCACTCAAAATTATACTTAAATCACTTAAACTTGAGAATTGTGTTAAAAGAATAGCTATGACAATAGTCTGAATAAAACTCAATTGAATTTTTGCAAAAGCCAAAGTGCGAAATACCCAATGTTGAAATGGCCAATAATGCAAAGTTGATATTAACAAAATACAAAAAAGTAAAACTTCCACAATCATTATTTGAGTAAAATATTGACGAATGTATCTTGAACCACAAATCCGTCTTTATCAATTTTTACTTTATAAAGTCTGTGATTAATACTGTCTGGTATGGGTTTGTATTTGTCTTGACCGATTATTTCATTCACAAATTTTGGTGTGGTATTGCTGTGACCAACAATGATAGTGTTTCCACCATAGGTTTTTGTCCAAAATTCTTCAGTAAACAAAGTGTCTTTGGCTTCATAAAACTGCACTTGGGCTTTGTATGGATAAACAATAGGAATCATAGTTTGAAATGTTCGCATAGAGTCTGTAGTGTAGAACATTTCAAGGTTTTTATCTTCAAAATATTCGCCCCAATATTTACTGCGTTCAAAACCTTTTTCACTGAGTTCGGGATTTTTTTCAGATGGATTATCATGCCTTTTTTCTGCGTGTCTGATCAAATAGTATGTGGTTTCTTTAGGGGTTTTGCCTGGTGGTATATTTAGTTGCCTTACTTTGTCTCTATCACCTTGACAGGCAAAACATAACATAAAAGAAAAGGCGATCACAAGTCTGGTATATTTCATTGGTTTGGTTTTATGAGTTCTAGTAAAACAAACTGATTGAGTTGTTTGCCTAAAGCATTAAAATTATTATCACTTATCAAAATTAAACTTTTATTTCCATTTGGTAAATCTGGACCAAAACTTATACCTTCAATATTGTCAATAAAGTTATTTTGAAGCTGTTTTCTTATGTTTTTAGAATCAAAAATCAGCGTTTTTGGCATTGATTTGGCTTTATTTTTTTTTAAACTTCTTATGTCAAGTGTGTTTTTTCCTTTTGAAATATCGATTAAAAAAAGTTTTACTCGATTGCCTTTTGAGCTATGACCAGCTGAAAATGAACGTTCTATTAAAACAATATGCCTTTTGTCTATTTGTAAAATTTCAGTAGCACCGTTGAGTCCAAAGGGCAAAAAAGGAATTTTAACCAAACGCTCTAAATCATAGCTATATTGAACATCGGGTTGAGAATTATCAAAATTATAATGGGTTATTCTTACTGGCGAGAATGAATTGTAGAGTTTAGGTTTGTGACCGTCTTCAATTAATGGCAATTCGTTAACCACCCAAAAACCACGCTTGCTGTAATCGATACTCAAACCTTCAAAAACACCATTATGTCTTGGTTGATTAAAATGATTGACATCAAAATGTTTTGGTAAATCATATTTTTTTTGACATTGACCTTGTTCGTCAACTTCAATGATTTGGGCATTTTCATTTGAATTGATAGCTCCTTCTGTTGAAACGAGATAGCCAGTTGCATCAGGTAAAAAACGAATACTTTCCGTATCAAATCTTTTGATGGTATTACATTTTATGATTTGATGATTGTTAAAATTTACAGCTTTGATTTTATCATTTTCAATTTGTATATCAGCCTTAAAAATGTCAGGGTTTGTAGATTTATCTGAAATCAAAACAAAATAATCACCATTGTAATCTATACCAGATAGACCGCCAATTTCAGTATTTTCAAAAGATTTTTTTTCTAAAATAAATTCATCTAAAAATTTAACTTGATAAGCTGCAGATAAGTTTAGTTTGGCTGTTTTGCATCCGATTAAATTAAAAATCATAAAAAAAGCCACAACATTCAATAAATGAACATTGTAGCTTATAGTGAATGGTTTTAATCTCATTTTATTTGATATCGACCAACTCAACATCAAAGATCAAGTAGGCATTTGGTGGAATAACTCCGCCAGCACCTCTTGGTCCGTAACCTAAGTCTGGTGGAATAACCAAAGTTGCTTTTTCACCTTTTTTCATAAGAGCAATACCTTCGTCCCAACCAGCTATTACTCGGCGTTGACCGAGTGGAAATGTAATAGGTTTATCTCTTTTAAAAGACGAGTCAAAAACGGTTCCGTCTATTAATCGACCTTCGTAATGCACGCTAACATTATCGCCAACTTGTGGCTGTTCGCCAGAGGGATTTTCTTTAGTAATGACGTATCTTAAACCAGATTCGGTTTCTTGGAGATTGTCATACATAGAATTAATCGTGTTGTTGATTTCCTCTTGTTTTTTGGCTTGTGCCTCTTCAAATTCTGCGATGCCGTTTTCAAAAGCTTTTGCCGCGTCAAAGTTTTTGGCATCTTGACCTTTTCTAATGATTTCTACCGTGTTTATTCTTACCGCTTCTTTAGGTTTGTTACGCGTATCGGTTTCTACTTTACCTATAGAATCAACAACGGATTGACCTTCAACAATTTGACCAAAGACTGAATACGAACCATTTAGAGGTGATTGTGGTTTCAGTGTAATAAAAAATTGACTGCCATTGGTGTTTGGACCACTGTTTGCCATAGACAAAACCCCAATGGTGTCGTGTGTTAGTTCTGTGATTTCATTTGGAAATTTATAACCTGGATCGCCTTGACCAGTGCCAAGTGGGTCGCCACCTTGAATCATAAATCCGTCTATGACACGGTGAAAAGTAAGCGAATCAAAAAACTTTTTGCCTTGGTATTTTTCTTTAGCTTTAGGGTTGTTGCCTTCGGCGAGAGAAACAAAATTACCGACTGTCATCGGTGCTTTTTTGTGGTAAAGTTTGGCAATAAATTCACCGTAATTGGTGTCAAATTTAGCATAAAGACCATCGTCTAAATTGCTGTATTCGTTTTGACAAGACATACTCGAAATGATTAAGGTTAGTAAAAATAGTTTAAAAAGTGTTTTCATCGTTCTGTTTGTTTTATGGATTTTAATATTACAGTTGCTTTTAAAGGCACGTCAGAACCTATTCTTTTTTTATCACCATAGAACCCGTAGGCTCGAGATGATGGAAATAAAAAAGTAACTTGTTCGCCAGCCTTCATAATTTTAAGTCCTTCACGGAGACCTGTCATCAAACGTTGTTGGTCCATTAAATATTTACGTTGACCGATTTCAGCCATCGTATAAATGGTGTCTTCAGAAAAAGTCCGCAAATTATAAGTAAACGTGACTTGGTCACCAAATTGCGGTGTTATGGTATCGCTGTTGTTTTTCTGAACATAATGATACCAAAAACCATCAGAAGAATTGTAGTAAGTATTAGAACTATCATTTTCAATAATTTTAAAAATCGCCTTTTCTTCTGCTTTCAGAATTGCTTTATTGCGTTTTAGAGATTTATCTAAAAATGAACCGTTCTGATAACTGACAGGTTTTCTGGGTTGAGGTTGATGACAAGACACCAAAAAAGCCATTAAAAAAAAGCTAAAAACAATCCTAAATTGCTGCATCTAATTGGGTTTTATAATCTTGCAGTAAACTTACAAATTTTTTGATGGTTGCATCAAGGCTAAGATCACTTTTACCACCTGCTGCATTTTTGTGACCACCACCTTCAAAATGCTGTCTTGCAAATTGATTGACATCAAAACTTCCTTTTGAGCGAAATGAAATTTTGATGATTTTTTGTTGAGCCTCTTCTTTAAAAATAGCAGCTAAAACCACATTTTTAATCGACAAACCGTAATTGACAAAACCTTCGGTATCACCTTTTCTAAAATGGTGTTGGTCTAATTCTTTTTGGCTCAAATGTATGTATGCTACGCCAAAATCTTTTAAATATTCTAAATTCTGCATAGCTTGTCCTAAGAGTTTTAACCTGTTGTAAGAATTAGCATCAAAGGTTTCTTGCTGAATTTGATGTGCGATAGCACCTTTCTCAATAAGCACTGCTGCAATTTGATGTGTTCTTGCTGTTGTTGATGGAAATTTAAACGAACCCGTGTCGGTCATAATGCCAAGATACAAACAACTTGCGATGTCTTTATCGATTAAATCAGTAGAATTTAAGTGGTCAATACATTCAAAAACCAATTCTGCAGTTGAACCATATTCGGGATGTGAAATGGTGATTTCAGCATAAACACCAGGTTCTTGATGATGATCTATCATCACAAAAGGTTGATCAATGGTTTCTAAATCTTTTTGCAACTCCTCGCCTACTCGAGATAAATGATTGAAATCTAAAGTAAAAATTAAATCTGCATTTTGAATAGCTTTTTGAACTTTAGGTTTATCTTGATTAAATATCAAAATTTGTTCTTGATTTGGCACCCAATTTAAAAATTCAGGGTAATCATTAGGCATTATCACTTCAACATTATGATTAAGTTTTTTTAAAAACAAACCCCAAGCCATACAACTTCCAACGGCATCGCCATCTGGATTTTTGTGACCTAAGACAACAATGTTTTTAGACGATTTTATTAAAGAATTTAGCTTTTGAATATTTTCATTTTGCATAGTGCAAAAATAGGATTTTATTTTTGAGTGTTTAACCTTAAATATGAGTTACTTTTTTAATAAGACTTTTAATTTTTCTGGATTTTGTCTGCTGTTCCAAATGCTTAAAATGAAAATATTTTCTTTTTTGATTTCATAAATGATTAAATAATCACGAACAATTTTTATTCGAGCATCATAATTATCGGTTGGCTATCCGATTTCAGGATATTTAGCAATTAAGTTGATAGCATCTTTAAACAAAGAATTTGAGTTTCATTTTCAATTATTTTATAACTTGATTTGAGTGTTAAAATTTATTTCAATTACTGCAAGAGAAAAAGCCAAAAAAATAATCGATACGCTTTTTGATTACCTACGAGACCGTATTGCAGGCTATAGAAAATGCACAATCCTATGCGTTTCAAGGGTTTTAAATAGTTAAATTGGAGCCATTCTATTTATAACAAATCCGAAATCTATAACTTTAAATTCTGACTTTCTGAGGATACCTTAATTAAAGCATAATGAAATTTGGCAATTGAAAAAACACACAAATCGAAACATCAAATTTGATAACATGAGCTAAAGAAACCGAAGTAGCATCAATTTCTTTAGCTCAAAAAAAAATTATTCAATCGTATATTGAATGCCAAAAGTGGCGGCATAATCATTTTCCATTTGAATGCCGTTAACATTTTGGTAAAAAGGCAAGATAAACTCAAATCCAAATCTCAGGTTTTTTAAACTGCCTTTTGGCACATAAAAGTTTGCTCCCAAACCTAAATCAACTTGGCTTCGACCAGAGTTTTCAATGTTAAACAAAGGCATCATCATCGGATCAAAAGCTGGGTCAGCTCCAGAAATTTGCCTGATATCAACATATTTTATTCTTGTTGAAAAACTGAAATAGTCATGGGCTTTATAAGCCAACCAAGCATTGGTTTCAAAAGCATTTCCTAATCTATAGTCGTTGTCATTTGTCCCTAATCTTGTGGTATATAAACTTTGGACACCCCAAGAAAACTGTTCGGTTTGTCCTAAGTAAGTCATCCCAAATTGTGGGTCAAATGTGCCACTTCCTAATTGCATAGGATAGGCAACTGGAGCGTTATCTGACATAGGCGTTACAGAGGTTTGGTCAATATCACCTGTCGGTATAGATAAACCCATATTAAAGTGTAGAGATTGTTTTTCAGCATTAAAGAGTTGATACAAAGCTCTGATTTTTAAATCTCCAAAACCCTCAGATTCTGTTGTAAATGTATTGCCACTCATTGTGCTCAAATCCATAGTGTTGGATAAAACATTACCCATCAGCATCAGGGTTAATTTATCTGACACACCATACATCACGCCGAGCATATGCATATCCATCTGCATTTCTTGTGGAGCTATCATAAAATTAGAATAGATATCTGAATCAGAGATGCTATTATCTTCTTTGATGTTTCCATCCATCCACATCGGCATGTAGCGATAAGAGAACATAAATTCACCTTTGTGGTGATAGTGGTCTCCCATAACGCTTATTGGTGCGTGACCATCGGGTCTTGCGGAAGTCCATTTTGTATTGTCTTTTTTTGATGTATCTTGAGCCATTGCTATATTAAAAATGAACATAACAAGGGCTAATTTTATAATTTTCATAAAATCGAGTTTTAAATAATTTGTAAAAAAGTTTAATTTGTTTTCTATAAATTAACTAAAACTCTGAGGCGGTTTATCAAAATTACGAGAGATTAAAATATTGTAAATATCTATATATGAGTAAATTGTGTTTTTGTAAAAACTAACTTTTTTAAATTCTAAGTTTAGAATAGAAATAAAACCAATAGGATAAAGTTCCATTTGAAAAGCTCGTTTATCGAATGGTTTTTCCGCTTGTTTGTCTTCAATCATTTTCATTAAATAGCATTTACCATTGCAATTTAATTTGGGTTTATCTCTATTAATACATAATACATTGACGATATAATCGTAATTTAAAATATAATTTAAAACAGGCTGAGCAGGTCTTATCATAGCAACAAAATAAAGCAAGGTCAATATGAAAGCTTTAATTTTATGCAATGGCTTTATGATTAAGAATAGATTTCAAAATCCCGTCCCAAAGTTCGATTCTTTTTTGTAGAGCAATTTCAGCTGTTTTTTCAACAGATTGCCATTTATTAATATCGTTTTGACAAAGATTTTCTATAAGTTTAATAGCCATAGGTCCGTGTTGATCTGCATCAATTTCGATATGTCTTTCAAAATAGTATTTTAAATCATCAATTTTTTCATCAGGAAATTGTTTTTGGATGTAAGCGATAATTTCTGTAAACATATCAGGAATAAGTTCTTCACGTCCAAAGGTGAAAGCAGAAACAATATCATGTGTTTGTTTGTGATAAATGGTATTAAAAGTAAAGATTAAAAACGATTTGACAGACTTAGGTAAATCGGTAGTAGAGATCACCAAAAAGATATCCGTACCATGTTGAATTTGATCAGTAAATTTTCTGATTTGAAGCGTTGAAGCTGTTAGATTTTCCATAGCATCAAGATACATCTCATAATGGCTTTGGTGTTTGCCAGCTCTATTTAAGTCTGATTCTTCAGCAAGAACGATATCGTTTATCAAATACGTAAATTCTGTATTATCGCTTGGTGTCCATGGCACATTGACATTGGTTAATTTTTGTTGTAATATTTTAAGCAATGACATAAAATCCCAAACGGCAAAAACGTGGTGCTGAGTAAATATTCTTAAGTCATCAGGTGTCTCAATATATCTATATAAATTGTGGTCAAGTAACTTTTGTCTCAAGGGTTTGAGATTTTCAATAAGCTTTTGCAAATGAATACTCATATTTACAATAGTGTTAACTTAAGTGATTTTTAAATGATCTGATCTCATTGCTTATTTTGTAGAACAATTTCAATATTACATGTTTAAACATGAAAGCCTTAATCTGTTACAAAACGTTTATCAGTAGGCATCACAGTTCCACAATTGTCACAGGTTCTCAAACTTTCACTCGCGTAAAAATGGTTGAAATGCTCTAGAAAATCTTTTTCTATATCGTTAAGTGGAAAATAGACCTCGTGCAGTTTATGGTTGCAATTGTCACAAAACCATAATAAACCATCTTTAATATCAAGGTGACTGCGTTTGCGTTCAACGACTAAACCTATAGAATTTTCGTGCCTAACTGGCGAATGTGGCACTTTTGGTGGATTGAGATACATATCACCAGGACCAAGTGACATGGTTCGTTTTTTACCTTTGTCTTGAATGTGAATTTCTATTTGCCCTTCAAGTTGATAAAACAACTCTTCTGTTTCATTGTAGTGATAATCTTTACGAGCATTAGGACCACCAACTATCATCACGATATAATCTTGAGCGTCTTTGTATAAATTTTTATTACCAACAGGAGGTTTAAGTAAATCTCTGTTGTCTTCAATCCATTGTTTTAAATTAAAAGGTTTTGAAACTGACATAACTATCATTTATAACGCTAATATAATATTTTCAAAAGAATTCACAAAGCAAAAAATCTATTTAGCATTATTTTATAGTTTTAATTTTAAACATCTTTTTATAGAATTATCTATTGAGTTTTTAATTGTTAGATTTTATATCCTTAAATAATTTGTTTTTAATTTCAAATTCATACTTCATTGTAAGTCAAATTAAAATTTTAAGACTTATGCATAAATACTAAAAGTGTATGTTTGCTAAAATATACACTTGTAAAAACGGTTCTAAATTTGTATAAAAATACGCTTATAAAAGTTATCATACCTGCTCATAACGAAGCTCAATCTGTTGCAAAAGTTGTAAAAGATATACCCGATTTTGTTGATGAAGTGATTGTTGTTGATAATAACTCAACAGACAACACGTCATATGTTGCAAAAAAAGCAGGTGCAACTATTTGTTTTGAAGCACAAAAAGGCTACGGTTATGCTTGTTTAAAGGCGATGGCATATATTCAAAATCAGTCTAAAAGCCCTGATATAGTTGTTTTTATAGACGCCGATTACAGTGATTATCCTGAACAACTCACCAGCTTGGTCGAGCCTATTATAGAAGAAAATTATGATTTTGTTATAGGTGCACGTAAAAAACTTTTGAGAGAAAAAGGAGCGATGACCTTACCGCAAAGATTTGGAAATGCTTTGGCTACTTCGCTAATGCGATTGATGTATGGTGCAAAGTTTACAGACCTTGGTCCTTTTAGAGCTATAAAATACCACAAACTCCTGTCTTTAAACATGCAAGACAAAACCTATGGTTGGACTGTTGAGATGCAATTAAAAGCCTTAAAACACAACCTTAAATATAAAGAAGAACCCGTTAAATATCGCAACCGTATTGGCAAATCTAAAGTATCTGGAACCATAAAAGGTGCGGTAATGGCAGGGATAAAAATTCTAAGTTGGGTGTTTAAATATGCCTTTGTAAAAGTTTAACTATATTTTTATCTGATTTAAAATCTTTTACATTTGTAAAATTTTTAACCTAACGAGCAATACATCAAAAAATCCAAAATTTCCTATCGTATGACCATTGGAATTATCAAAGAACGCAAAACACCGCCAGATAGAAGAGTCGTCTTTACACCTCAACAACTTCATAGTTTAGAACAAAAATACAACAACCTAAAATTTATTGTTGAACCTTCTGATATTAGAATATTTCCTGATAGCTCTTACCAAAAAGCTGGTATAGAAATCAACCCTGACTTAAGTGCTTGTGATGTTCTTATTGGGGTAAAAGAAGTGCCTGTTGAGTCTTTGATTCCTAATAAATCTTATTTTTTCTTTTCTCATACCATCAAGAAACAAGATTATAACAGAAAACTTTTACAAACTATACTAAAAAAAAATATCGATCTTTTTGATCATGAAACAATTACTGATACAAAGGGTAGAAGACTTATTGGATTTGGTAGATATGCTGGTTTAGTAGGAGCATATAATGGTTTTAGATTGTTAGGTTTAAGAGAAAAATTATTCCATTTACCAAAAGTTGAAAATTTATCAGACTTAAATCAAGTCAAACAAGAACTCGATAAAATTAAAATTCCAAAAATAAAAATTGTTTTGACTGGCTCAGGAAAAGTTGCCAATGGAGCTAAAGAGATTTTAAATCATTTGAAAATACAACAAATCAGTGTTGATGATTATTTAAGTAAAGATTTTAATATTCCTGTTTTTACTAATGCTAAAGTTTTAGACTACAACAAAAGAAAAGATGGTAAGCCAAGTAACATAAAAGATTTTTTTAAAGACCCTTCGCCTTATAAGTCTGATTTTATGAAATTTGCAAAAACTTCTGACCTATTTATTGCAGGGCATTTTTACGGTGATAATGCTCCTTATTTGTTTACAAGAGAAGATGCCAAATCATCTGATTTTAAAATTAAATTGGTTGCTGATATCAGTTGCGATATCGATGGTCCTGTGGCTTCAACTATACGACCATCAAGCATCGAAAACCCTTTTTACGCTTATGATCCTCAAACAGAAACCGAGACTGACTTTATGAATACCGATGCTATTGGTGTTATGGCTGTTGATAATTTACCTTGCGAATTGCCCAAAGACGCAAGCAAAGGTTTTGGAGAAATGTTTGCACAACACGTTATTCCTGCATTTTTTAACAATGACAAAGATGGTATTTTAAAAAGAGCACAAATAACAAATCAAGGCAAATTGACTCCAAAATTTGAATATCTTCAAAACTTTGTAGATAATTTAGAATAATTGAATGTTTTACATCTTATAAATCCAATCTGCTGGGTTTTGGGTTTTACTGTTTTTATAAATATAAAACCCTAAAGTAGTAGATCCATCTGTCAAATCTTGACCAATTGTACCTATAAATTGGTTACGCTTGACCTTATCGCCTTTTCTTACATTGAGTTTGTCTATATTTTTGTAAACACTGATATACTGACCGTGGCGAATCATAACCACTTTGAAAGCGTTTGGTATGACCATAATTTGACTGACTTCTCCATCAAAAATAGCTCGGGCTTTTGCACCTTGTTGAGTGTCAATGCGGACGCCTTCACTTTTGGTCATAACCGTTTTAACCACAGCATGATGTCTTGTGCCGTAAGGTCGAGATACAAAACCAGAAACCACAGGCCAAGGCAATTTGCCTTTATTATCTTCAAATTTACCTCCTAAGAGTTTAGCTTCAGGCGTCATTTTAAATCGGCTATTGGAGGTGCTGCCCAACTTTTTATTCTCTGCTGCAATGGCTTCTCTAATTAATTTCTGAATGAGTTGGTCAATCTCGGTAATTTTTTCTTGTTTCCGTTCTAACTCTTTCTTATACTGGCTTTCTTTTTTCCTAATGGAAGCAATAAGTTCTTTTTCAGCAGCTTTATCTTTATTGAGTTTTTCAATGGTTTGTCGATTTTGAGCCAAAAGTTGTTCTTTAGCTTGGCGTTGCTCAAATAGCTTTTCGTTTAAAGCTTGAAGTTGCTGCGTTTGTATTTCAATTTCTTTGCCTTGTTTCTTACGATATGCCGCAAATTGCTTCATGTATTGAAGGCGTTTGTAGGCTTGTAAAAAATTATCGGAAGACAACAAAAACATAATTCGGTTTTGTTGAGATTTACTTTTATAAGCATCAACTACCATTTGAGCATATTCAGCTTTGAGTTGTTTGAGTTGAGTTCTAAGTTTATCTATAGCTTGAGTATTGGCGTTGATTTCTCTGGATAGCATATTGGCTTCGCGATTGTTGATTCGCACAAGTCGTTCTGCAGCAGCTATACGCTGGTTAAGAGTTTGCACCTTTTCAATAGCCGATATTCTGTGAGATTGAGTTTCGTCTAAATTGCTATTGATTTGTTTGATTTGTTGCTCTATTTGTTGGCGTTCTTTTTCCAACTCTTTTTGAGTTTGGCTAAAAACAAACTGTCCATAAATTAAAACTATCAACAAAAAAAGATAACGTTTCATAATTTAATTCAATTGAATTGGCGAGTAGTTATTGGGAAAACTAAAAGGAAACTTCAACTCATCGTTCAACTTTATGTTTTTGTAAGTCATCGTAATTTGAATATGCTCTTTATTGTCTCCTGCTAAAATTACAAATTCTTCTGGAAATGAAAAACCATCTATGATTTGATAAGATTTGTAAATAATTTTTATTTGTTTATTGTTTATATTCAAACTTTGTTGCCTGATTTTAAAGGTTTTAGCATCTAAAAGCAAATGTTGGGTAAAACCGTTATCATAAGTAGTTAATATTTGAAAATAATCGCCTGCTGTTTGAAAATCGGTGTTTGAAATCTCAATATTCTTTAAGGCTTGACCTGTAAAAAGGTTTTGCAATTGTTCATAATTTAGTTCAAGTCCTAAAAAAGCACTGACCAATTCAAAATTTCCGTCAAAATAAGAATTGTTTATGCGTTCGTAAAATTTAATCTTTTGAGGTGTTATTATTATTTTGGCCACTTGAATTAGTCCCGCAAATTTAGCACTCATCCATAAGATTTTATCCTTTTGAAATCTATAACTGATATTGATATTTTGCTGTTGATTGCCATCATCATAAACCCCTTTTATTCGACCGCGCATGGTTTTAAACCTTGGCGTAGATTTGTTGTAGTTTTTGACAATCGCTTTTAAGGTCTCATTTTTGAGGTCTTTCTTTTTTAAAACCGACTGACTTCCGCCACAAGATACTAATATCAAAACTGATATCAAGACAACTAAAACTGATTTGGTTGGCATATATTTATTTGAGTTTATTTTTAAGTTCTTCAGCTTTAGATTGATATATTTTTGATTGTGCTTCATTATTTAAACCCACATAAACTTTTTGTAAAGTTTCATAAAGCTTTAGCATCATATCATTTTCTTCAAAAATGTAAGATTCTGCTTCAAGTAAAACCGTTTCAGCAGCATTATATTGTGTTAGCTCCAGTAAAGCCTGACCTTTAATCAGCATAAAAACCGCTTGTGTTGGGTATATTTCAAGGGCTTTTTCTGCTGTTTCAATTGCTGCTTGCGGACGGTTAAGCTGAAGCTCCAAAACACCGACGTATCTTAAAATCTGAAAATCTTGTGGGTTTTGGGATAAAGCTTTTTTGAAATTTTCCAAAGCTCGAGGCTTATCGTTTTCAAAATAAAACAAGCCTAAATCTAAAAAACTGGCAGAATTTTCAGCCGTTTCAGAAGCAACATTCAAGACTTGAACAAATTTGTCTTGATATTCAGGATTCTTTTCAACAAAGGATTTTATGTATTCAATAGCTTGAACTTTATAGTTTTCTTCTAAAAACCGATCAGACACAACCGCTTCTAATGCATCAAATGCTTGTTCAACTTGGTCTAACTTAAGATAAACTTGTGTTTTTAAAACATAAGCTCTCGTAAAACGTGGATGATTTTCAATCAAATTTTTTAAAACTTTTAATGCTTCATGATATTGATTTTCTTGCATTAAAAATCTTGTTAATCGATATGCATTCAACGGATTGTAAGGTTCGAGTTCAATGCGTTTTTGATAATAAGAAATAGCGATTTTTGGTTTATCAAAAGCTTCAAAAATCACTTCTCTCAACTGATCTTTGTGTGCATCAAAACCTTGTTTTTGATCTGCTTTTTCTAAAGCTTCTAAAGCTTTTTTATATTGCTCAGTAGTTAAATACAGATTAGCTAAAATTTCATAATATTCTGATTTTTTTAAGGCTAAATCACTTGCCAATTCTAAAGCTTTAGCATAGTTTTTTTGTTGATAGTAAACCCTAAATAATGCCTCTCGAATATCAAAATCATTAGGTTTTAATTCATCTGCTTTATGCAAATGTTCTAAGGCCAGATTGTATTGCTCTAAATCGAAATAATTTAAACCCAATTGAAAAAAAACCACGGCTTTATCTGAATGCTCAGCCTTGAGAGTTTCTAAAATTTCAGCAGCTTTTTTATAGTTTTCTATACCGCGTTCAGACAGAGCTTTAAAAAATTTCGGTTGAAAATCCTTGTTATTATTAACCGGTATAACGCTATCTTGTGCTTCAATTTCCTGTTCAATTTGAGCATTGATATTTTGAAAGATGATAAATCCCAAAAACAAAAACAGATATGTCAAAATATTGTTCTTCATCTATTCTAAAACCGAATAATCACCAATGCTGATACTTGAAAATTGACCATTGAATTTAGCAAAATTGCCTATCATAGCATTGTTGAGATTGGCATTTGTGATTTCAGTGTGTTCTTGAATTAAGCTATTTTTAATCGCACTGTCTTTCACTACTGTGCCTTTTCCTAAAGAAACATAAGGTCCAATTTTAGCGTTTATCAATTTGACACCATCGGCAATGAAACAAGGTTCTGTGATTTCAGAACTGTGAATTTCAACGTGGTCTGAAATCAATTTTTCATCTCCATTTTTCAAATGTTCTAAAATGCGTTTGTTGGTTTCAACGGTTACGGTTTTGTTACCGCAATCCATCCATTCATCGACCTTTCCAGGTTTAAAAATGATTCCGTTTTGCTTCATTTTTTCAATGCCATCATTGATTTGATATTCACCGCCACGAATAAGTTTTTCATCTAAAACCGCTTGCAATTGTTCTTTTAATATACTGATGTCTCTAAAATAATAGATTCCTATCACCGCTAAATCAGATTCAGGATGTTCGGGTTTTTCTACCAAGTCAGTAATATGACCTTTGTTATTGATGTTGACTACGCCAAAAGCTTTGGGGTTGTCCACCTGCTTAACCCAAATCATCGCTTCAGTATCTTTTTCAATGCTAAAATCTGCTTTAAATAAAGTGTCTGCGTAAGCCACAACAGCTGGACCACTAAGTGAAGGTTCAGCACTCATAATGGCATGACCTGTGCCAAGCGGTTGATCTTGAACATAAATGCTGGCCTTTGCATTTAAACCTGTGGCAATATTTTCGAGTTGTTCTTCTACGGCTTTGCCAAAATCTTTACCAATTACAAATGCAATTTCTTCGATAGGCTCATCAACAACTTTGGCAATATCTTCAACCAAGCGTTGCACAATGGGTTTACCCGCAATTGGAATAAGTGGTTTCGGAACGGTTAGAGTATGCGGTCTAAGTCGCGAACCACGACCCGCCATAGGAACAATGATTTTCATAATATAAAATATTTCAAAAATTTCTTCAAAAGTAAGGATTTATGTTTTGAATGATGTTTATCATTAAAAAATTGAGACAAAAATATTTGAATGAATATTTCAACTTGATAAATTTTGTTGAAAAAAATTATTTTTAATCCTATCTTGTATATCTTATTTAAATGACAATTTAAAATGAAGTGAGTTAAATGTTTATGGCAAGACAAGAAAAGTTCAATACGAGAATAGGCTTACGGTAGCCAACTCAGGTTAAAATAATATTTTTTGGTTTTAATGCTTAAATTATTACTAATGAAAGCGATAACTAAGTGCTATCTAGTTTAAAATCAAATATTCAAATCAAAACAAACAGTGCTTAGCTACTCTTTAACAAACTATTATGTGAAATCTATTAGCTTAAAATTTTAATTTGGCTTAATTTGTGCTTTTGATTTTATAATTTTGAAAACTTATAAACAATATTCTAATGAAAAATAAATTTGCATTACTATGCATTGCTGTGCTTTTGGCTGTAAGCTCGTGTAGCTTCACCGCTAAAAAATTTGATGGAGAAGGTTCTGATAAAGATAAAATTCTAATTGAACTCATAACCTATGTGATAGACCAAGGTCACTACGATAAGCGTGAAATTGACAACGACTTTTCAGAACAGGTTTATAAAGAATTTATTGAAAGTCTTGACCCGATGAAACGTCATTTTACCCAAAAAGACCTTAAGGATTTTAGCCAATACGAAACTGAAATCGATGATCAAATCCGCGACAAAGATATCAGCTTTTTCAATTTAGTTTACAACCGTTACCAACAGCGTCTTGATGAAACTAAAGCTTTTTACAGCTCTATTTTAGAAGATGATTTTGATTTGAATTCTGATGATCATATCAATACAGACTACGAAAATTTGGAGTATGTCAAAAACACAAAAGCCTTAAAAGAACGCTGGAGAAAACAATTAAACTTTTCTTTTCTATCTAATTATTATTCAGCCTATGACACCCAAAATGCTCAAGCAGAAAAAAGTGATACCATAGAATTAAAATCAACCGAAGAACTTAAAGAAGAAGCTATTGACCAAACCCGTGAATCGATAGAGCGATATTTTTCAAACTCTGAAGATTTAAGACGTGAAGATTGGTTCAATTTATATGTCAATACAATCGTGTCTCAATTTGATCCACATACTGCATATTTAGCACCAAGAGATAAAGAGCGTTTTGATATTTCGATGTCTGGTAAACTAGAAGGCATTGGTGCAAGACTTCAAAAATTAAGAGACAATGTGAAAATTGTTGAAATTATTTCTGGCGGTCCAGCTTGGCGTGGCAAAGAGTTAGAAGTAGGTGATTTAATCATAAAAGTTAAACAAGAAGACGAAGACCAAGCCGTCAATATAACTGGAATGCGCTTAGATGACGCCGTTGAACTTATTAAAGGTCCAAAAGGCACTAAAGTGACATTAACCGTTAAAAGAGTGGATGGCACTTTTGAGAATATTACCATTGTAAGAGATATAGTTGAAATAGAAGAAACCTATGCTAAATCTACCATCATTGAAAAAGCTGATACAAAATTTGGGTTTATCAATTTGCCTAAATTCTATTTCAATATGGACAACTATAATGAACGCAATGCCGCATCTGATGTTGAAAAAGAAATCAAAAAACTAAAAAAGTCTGAAGTACAAGGACTTATAATCGATTTAAGAAATAATGGCGGTGGCTCTTTATCAACAGTTATAGAAATGGCTGGATTGTTTATTGATAAAGGTCCTGTAGTCCAAGTTAGAGATAAAGATGGCAATGTCGAAGTTTTAAAAGACAAGAAAAAAGGCACTCTTTGGGATGGTCCACTCGTGATTTTGGTCAATGAACTTTCTGCTTCAGCTTCCGAAATTTTAGCTGCAGCTATGCAAGATTATAAACGTGCTGTAATTATTGGCAGTCGCCAAACTTATGGCAAAGGAACCGTACAAAATGTAGCCAACCTTAACCGCTGGATGCGTAATAATTCCTTAGGCGATATGGGTGCATTAAAATTGACTACACAAAAGTTCTATCGCATCAGCGGTGGTTCAACTCAACTAAAAGGTGTTGAAAGTGATGTCGTAATACCAGACCGTTATTCATTTATCGATATTGGTGAAAGAGATTACGAAAACCCTTTACCTTATGACAAAATTCAACAAGCAGATTATAATGATTGGGCTGGCTATGAAAACCTTGAAGAAATTGTTTCAGAAAGTCAAAACCGTATGGACAATCACCAATTAGTTGCTTTGATTGAAGAACAGGCTAAGTGGATTAAAACTCAACGCGATAAAAATGATTTTCCGCTTAATTTTCAAGCTTATAAACAATTAATTGAAGAAGCCGATGCTCAAGCCAAAAGATTTGATTCGCTCAACAATTACAAAAATGACTTAAGTTTTAAGTCTTTACCATCTGAAATTGATGCTTTTGAAACCGATGAAACTTTAAAAGATAAGCGAGAAAACTGGCACAACAACTTGCAAAAAGACATCTATGTAGAGGAAGCTGTCTCTGTTTTAGAAGACTTGAGACAACACACCAAAAACTTTAAATTGGCTGAAGCTTCGTCACAAAAATAAGGTTATGAAAAGTCCAAAAGGACAATCACTATTTAGCTTAGCGCTCCAAAAATTTAAAACGCGTTTTTGGGGCGTTTTTAGTTTAAGCTATATTGTATTTTGTGCTTTAATTGCACTTTTAGCTTATGTAATTGCACCAGACGATTCGGTCAATGCCAATCAAATGCAGTTGGCTATACATTCTAAATCACCTGGTTTTGAAACTTTAGTCATTGAAATTCCTAATCAAAACGAAGCAGAAAATTCTTGGACATCTTGGTTAACTGGTCAAAAATCAGTCAATTCTATCATACCTATTCAAGATTATCAAATAAAGAATAACTTTGTTGAAATCACGCCTTTTGACGCTACAGCACCTAAAGAAAGAATTGCTATAGACCGTTTTAAAAACGTCAGAGAAATTGAACAAAATTATATTTACACCAAAACCTATTGGCTTGGCACTGACCGCTATGGTCGAGATATGCTCAGCCGATTGCTGATTGGGACACGGGTTTCTTTGTCTATTGGATTTGTGGCAGTTTTTATTTCTTTAGTTATCGGAATTTTTATCGGTGCACTTGGCGGCTATTTTGGCGGTGCAATAGATCAATTTGTGATGTGGCTTATCAATGTTACTTGGTCTATTCCAACATTGCTTTTGGTCATCGCTTTGACATTAGCTTTAGGTAAAGGATTTTGGCAAGTTTTTATCGCTGTAGGCTTAACCATGTGGGTAGAAGTTGCCCGAGTGGTACGTGGACAAGTAAAAAGCGTCAAACAAATGCCCTACATTACCGCGGCACATGCTTTGGGATACTCGCATTGGCGGATAGTAACCAAACATATTTTACCAAACATTATGGCACCTGTCATTGTGATTTCTGCAGCAAATTTTGCAGCGGCAATTCTTATCGAAAGTGGTTTGAGTTTTCTTGGTATTGGTGCACAACCACCTATTCCCACATGGGGCAATATGATTAAAGAACATTACAATTATATCGTGCTTGGTCAAGCTCATTTGGCTATTATTCCTGGTTTAGCCATCATGAGTTTAGTCATGGCGTTTATGATGATTGGCAATACGCTGAGAGATGCATTTGATGTGAAAAATTAAAAATAGCTTTCGGCAAAAATGCAGATATTATTTTAAATTTTCACATCAAATTGTTATCCCAAATAATTTTTAAGAATTCGGCTTCGATTGGTATGTTTTAGTCGCCTTACGCCTTTTTCTTTTATTTGTCTCACGCGTTCGCGGGTCAAACTAAATATTTGTCCAATTTCTTCAAGCGTCATGGGTTGTTGATTGTTTAACCCAAAATACAAGCGAATCACATCTGCTTCTCTAGCCGTTAAAGTTTCTAAAGCACGTTCAATTTCCGTTTGAAGCGACTCGTGAAGGAGTTGTTTATCAGGATTTGGCGATTCTCCAAAATTAAGAACATCATACAAATTAGAATCTTCACCTTCAACCAAAGGAGCATCCAAAGATTGATGGCGACCAGAATTTTTAAGCGATTCTTTAACATCGTTCACGCTCATATCCAATTCTTTAGCAATTTCCTCAGGACTTGGTGGTCGTTCGTTGTTTTGTTCTAAAAGTGCGTAAGCTTTGTTGATTTTATTAATTGTGCCAATTTTATTAAGAGGCAATCTAACAACTCGAGATTGTTCTGCTAAAGCTTGTAAAATAGATTGCCTAATCCACCACACGGCATAAGATATAAACTTAAAACCGCGGGTTTCGTCAAAACGCTTTGCTGCTTTTATCAACCCAAGATTACCTTCGTTGATCAAGTCTGGTAAAGTTAAACCTTGATTTTGATATTGTTTAGCTACGGAAACTACAAATCTTAAATTAGCGTTGGTCAGTTTTTCTAAAGCTTTATCGTCGCCAGCTTTAATGCGTTGTGCCAATTCTACTTCTTCTTCGGCTGTAATTAAGTCAACTTTACCGATTTCTTGAAGGTATTTGTCTAAAGAAGCAGTTTCGCGATTGGTAACCTGTTTGGTGATTTTGAGTTGTCTCATCCTGTTAAAATTGTTTCTACATATATTTATACGTAAAAAACAACCCTAGGTTACATAATCAAAGTTAAATTTTCGATTTATATTTTATCTCAATATGCCAGAAGGAAACGAAACCACACTTTCAAAGCCGTTTTTGCCAACAGTAGCAACACCGAACAAATAATTATCAATAACAATATTTTTTAGTGTAAACTCGTTGACATCACCAACATAACGACTGTATTGCCAGATTGGTGAAGTGGTTTCACGCCAATAAATTTTATAGCCTTTCACATTTGTGTCTTCAGATTTTTTCCACTTTAATGTTGTAGATGGCTGAACAGCTCCACCGATTTCTACATTTTCAGGTTGTAATGGTGCCCAACCTAAACTTGCCAAATTAATAGCATTGACTGCCGTAAGTTTTTTAGCATAATCAAAATTGACATGCTTAACAACATCGCCATATTCTATCCCGTTTTCAACACGAACATCTTGATGTTGCCAAATATAATTTTCATGTGCTTCCATAATTCTAACGCCAGCAAAACCTAAGTCGTTAAAAGGTTTATGATGGCCACCACGACCAAAACGATCTAATCTATAAATCATCATTGGGTTCATTTCTGGCATATAAGTTTTGACGGTTTTGTGAATATATCTGGCCAATTGACGAGATTTACCATCGACTTCACCACCATAATAACGTTTCATAATTCTCTCTCGTTCTGTTTCTGTGGGATTATGGGCTTCGCTAAAAATTCTAAAACTACGGTTATCTATCACGCCATCAATACCTTGAATATTGCCTATCATGTCATTGTTAAAAACACCAATGATGTTCCAATTATTATCTTGAGCATATTTGACCAAAAATTGTCCACCAAAAAGACCTTGTTCCTCTCCGCTTAGTCCAACAAAAGCTATGCTGTTTTTGAATTTATATTGAGACAAAACGCGAGCCGCTTCAATTGTGCCTGCCATTCCACTTGCATTGTCATTAGCACCTGGTGCATCGGTTGTGAAATCTTGAGTATCAGACGCTCTGGAATCTATATCGCCACTCATCATCACAAACGAATTTCGATTTTGAGTTCCTCTCAAAATAGCCACCACATTGACAACTTCAGCATCTTTTAGCACACGTTTTCCCATGTCGGTAGTAACCATTGTGCGGTGATAAAACACTTCTAAACAACCATTACATTCTTTTGAAATTTTATCAAATTCTGCTTTTATCCATCGTCTTGCCGCACCAATACCGCGGGTTTCGCTCAATGTATCACTAAAGGTATTTCTTGTTCCAAATCCTGCTAATTTTCGAATGTCTTTTTCTATATGTTCAGCTGAAACACTGTCTATGATATTGTATATTTTTTGACTTTGTTGAGCATAAATATTAGATACGAAAATAAAAACAGCTAATTTTAAAAGGGTTTTCATAAAATTTATGTTTTAACGGTTAATTCTCTAAATAAATCTTCTAAGCTTTGATGTTTTCGGTTGAGGGTTTTTATTTTTAATCCAATATCGTGAGCAAAATCAAATACATAAGAGCGCATATCGATTGAAGTTTCAAAATACAATTCGTATTCGTATAATCCAATTTCTTTGGCTTTTTTAACTTTATCAAGACGTTCTAAAGCTTCTAACTCAACACTATAATCAAACTCAACATGTATAATTTGTTGTTGGTTATGGGCTAAATCTTCTAACATTTCATCGGCTACCAACTGACCGTGATTCATGATGATTACTCGATTACAAATAGCTTCGACTTCTTGCATGATGTGTGTTGATAAAAGCGTTGTTTTGTTTTGACCAATAGTTTTTATCAGATGACGTATTTCAACCAATTGATTGGGATCAAGACCCGTTGTTGGTTCGTCTAAAATTAATATTTCCGGATCGTGAACCAAAGCAGCAGCTAAACCAACGCGTTGGCGATAACCTTTGGACAACTGATGGATTTTTTTATGCGATTCGCTTCCTAAATTTGTAAGCTCAATAACCTCGTGAATTCGTTTGGGTGAGCATTTGTATATATCAACATTAAATTTTAAAAATTCTTTGACATACATATCTAAATATAACGGATTATGCTCGGGCAAATAACCGATTTGGCGTTGAACATTTTGAGCATTATCTTTAATGTTGGTATCATTAATTTTTGCAAGACCTTTATAATTGTTGATATATCCTGTAAGGATTTTCATCATGGTAGATTTGCCTGCTCCGTTTGGCCCTAAAAACCCAACAATTTGACCCTTTGGAATATCAAAACTTACCTCATCTAAAGCCTTTTGAGATTGATAATATTTTGTTATAGATTTTGCAGATATTGCCATGTAGTGTTTAAATTTATAAAACTCAAACATAATGGATTTTTGTGATTTTTTGTTTTATAAAATAACAATCTTAACATTTTGATAGTAAGTCTATTTGATTAATCCGATTATATTTGTTTTATGAAATCAATATTAACTTTCTTGCTCTTGCTGTTTTGTTCGGTGTCTTTTGCTCAAATTGATGCGAGCAACAGGACATCAAGTGGTAATATTTTTTCTTCAAATAACTCTAAATCAACCAATAGCACATTTGGCATTCCTAATCGTGAGGAAGAAGGGATGTTTTTAAATAAAAATAAAGAACAAGGCGTTGACTTTACGGCCAAGAGTAAATACAGTGATCCTGGAAATGTTTGGGATAGCCAATATAAAGTCAAAACAGGTGACGAAGGCAAAAATTTTGACCGTGAAAAATACAAAAACGATATGGATTTTGGCGTCATCAATAGCAATTCTGATAAAATGAAAGTCATGTTTCGAGACCACATGGCTTTTGATGGCGATCGCGTCAATGTATTGTTGAACGGCGAAATTGTAGCCGAAAATGTTTTACTCAGACCAGGTTTTACCGTTTTAGATATTCCGATGAAAGTCGGTTTCAACAAAATTGTGTTTGTTGCCCTCAACCAAGGCCAATCAGGTCCAAACACAGCTCAACTTCGTATTGCTGACGACGCTGGATTTGTAGTTTCTAACAATGTATGGAATTTACTGACTGGCGTTAAGGCTTCTGTTGTTGTGGTTAAAGAAAAATAAATTTTGCTTTCCTTTATATTTTTTTCTCTTATTCAAAATCAAACTGTATTTTTAGCCTATGATTAGACTGTATTTCATAGGATTTTTACTTTGTTTTTCTTCAATAATAGCTCAAAACAAAAATTTTGATATCCGACAAATTTCAGCCGAAATTCAACCAAATCTTAATACCCAAAGTGTTTCAGGCAAAATAACATTCAGTTTTAATGTCGCTAAAGAGACCGATTCAATTTTTTTAGATGCTAAAAATATGTCAGCTCAATTGATAAATTCAAACGCTGAAGTGTTACTAAATATTTCTACTGATAAAATTTGGTTTGTAGGCAATTTTAAACCTGATAAAATTTACAACATCAATTTTAGCTATCAAGCCAAACCCAAACAAACACTATATTTTGTTGGTTTTGAAGACGACACAAAATCAAACGATCAAATTTTTACCCAAGGTCAAGGCAAATACACCTCACATTGGCTACCGAGTATTGATGATATGAATGACAAAATTGAATTTGATCTTTCACTCATTATCCCAAAACACTACGGTGCTTTAGCTAATGGCAAACTCATAGAGCAATGGAGAGAAAACGATAGTTTAAGCCGTTGGTCTTATGATATGCAAAAGTCTATGAGCAGTTATTTGGTTGCCATAAGTGTTGGTGATTATATCAGAAAAATCAATCAATCAGCTTCTGGAGTTGAGCTACATCAATATTTGCTAAAAAAAGATTCTCTTTTATTAGAACCAACTTATAGACATACCAAAGAAATATTTGATTATTTTGAAAACAAGATTGGTGTGAAATATCCTTGGCAAAATTACAAACAAGTTCCTGTAAGAGATTTTTTATATGCCGGTATGGAAAACACTTCGTTGACCATTTTTTCTGATGCTTTTGTGGTTGATAGCATCGGATATTTTGATAGAAATTATGTCAATGTCAACGCCCATGAATTAGCTCATCAATGGTTTGGCAATTTAATTACAGAAACAAATTCAGAACATCATTGGCTTCATGAAGGTTTTGCGACTTACTACGCACTTTTAGCTGAACAACAGATATTTGGCGACAATTATTTTTACCACAAACTTTATGAATATGCTGAATCTCTAAAAACTGCAAGTGACAATGGCCAAGGCGAAAAACTACTGAAACCCAATGCCAGCTCATTAACCTATTACCAAAAAGGTGCTTGGGCGATATTTATGCTCAATCAAATTGTAGGCGAAGAGATTTTTGACCAAGCGGTGCAGAATTTCTTAAATAAATATGCATTTCAAAACGTCACTACTGATAATTTTATGAACGAAGTCAAGGCATTAACCAATATTGATTTGTCAGACTTTGAACAGCAATGGTTTAAACAGTCCGCTTTTCAAGCAAAACAAGCTTTGGCAGCACTTGAAACTTCATTATTTATTCCTAAATATTTTGAATTGATTGCCAAACGACCTTTGAGTATAAATAATAAAATAGAAGCCATTGAAACTGCTTTAGAATTTCCTCTCAATATTTACATCGCTCAAGAAGCTGTCTATCAATTAGCCAACGCACCTGCTAATGATAAAGTGATACAGCTTTACAAAAAGGCTTTCAACACAAGTGACCTTTGGGTCAGGCAAGCCATATCTGAAAGTTTGACTCAAGTACCTTTAGCATTAAAAACAGAATACGAAAGTTTACTTGAAGACCAATCATACCAAACCCGTGAAAATGCCTTTTTAAATCTTTGGATGAATTTTCCTGAAGACCGAAAACGATATTTAACACAAATGCAAAACCAAGAAGGGTTTCGAGATAAAAACTTGAAACAACTCTGGCTTACGCTCAATTTGGCAACGCCCGAATTTCAAGCTGACAAAACATCACAAACCTATCAAGACTTAGAACAATACACATCACCAAAATACAGATTTCAGATTCGGGAACACGCCTTTGGTTATCTCTATCAAATCGATACATTTTCAGACCAAGCTATCATTAATTTATTAGACGGCTGTTTTCATCACACTTGGCGTTTTAGAGATTTTTGTAGAAAATTGTTTAAAACTTTACTCAAAAATCCGACTTATAAAACACAAATCGATAACTTAAAACCAAGATTAGATACTAAAACAATCACTTATCTAAATAAAATATTATGAGAGCCTTAGTCATTTCTGGCGGTGGAAGCAAAGGTGCTTTTGCCGGCGGTGTAGCCGAATACCTTATTGATGTCGTTCAGCACGACTACAAACTTTTTGTAGGCTCATCTACGGGAAGCTTGTTGATATCGCAATTAGCACTCGGCGATACTCAAAAAGTCAAACAGATTTACACCAACGTCTGTCAATCGGATATTTTTAGTTTAAATCCATTTATAACACGAAAAAAAGACAACCGCGAGTTTGTTACCATTAACTATCTCAACACCGTAATACAGTTCATCAAGCGCAAACGCACCTTTGGAGAAAGTAAAAATCTGCGAAAAACCATTCTAAAACACTTCTCAAAATCAGAGTTTGAACAAGCACGCTGTTGTGGTAAAGATGTAGTGGTTACAGTATCTAACCTCACCAAAAACAAAATAGAATACAAATCTATACACGATTTTAATTATGAAGATTTTGTTGATTGGATTTGGATGTCGTCTAATTTTGTGCCATTTATGAGTTTAGCTTCCAAAAACGGTTCAGACTATGCCGATGGTGGTTTTGGTAGCATGGTGCCCATCAGGGAAGCCGTTCGTCGCGGTGCAACCGAAATTGATGCCATCATTCTCGAAGCCGAAAATATGGAGCACAACAAAATTTTGGGCAAAAACCCTTTTTCACTCCTAATGAATCTGTTTGGCTTTATGCTTGACCAAGTCGAAAAACACGATGTTCGCGAAGGTAAACTTGCCTCCATACAACGTCAAGTCAAGCTCAATTTGTATTACACGCCCATTCAGCTTACAGAAAATTCATTAATCTTCAACAAAGAGTTGATGACCCAATGGTGGCAAGACGGCTTTCAATATGCCAAAACTAAAAAAGCAGAAAACAAAATAATATATGATGATTAGGAGCAGAAACCTGCTATCCGTTTCAATTCCTCAGCTGACTTCACAATTTCAGTAATTAAACTTGAAGAATTTGGTAATCTTTGCCAAATGAATTTAAGTCAAAATAATAGATGGGTAAAATTAGCCTATCATTTTCCTTGGGATGAATGTGTTAAAATTTATTCCAATGACTTACAGGGAAGAAATTGAAATCATAAAAAATGGATAAATCCATTCACAATCTAATATTTGCAATCCATAGCGTTTCAACGGTTTTAAATAGTTAGATTGGAGCCATTCTATTTATAACAACGTGAGTTCGATATAAATTCCAATAAAATATATTCATATAAAATACAGATATTTAATCATTTGTCATGTCGAAAGAGCGAAGCATGAGCGACGAGACATCTCAATAGGATGAGATTTCTCCTCATTCTTCGTCGAAATGACAAAATTTGCTAACAAAAAGATATAATCATCTGATTTACAGCTTTCAATAAATCGAACTCAGGTTATAACAAACCCGAAATCTATAACTTTAAATTCTGACTTTCTGAGGAAACCCTGACTAAAATTGACCACTATTGCCAACATATATTTTTTATATATTCCGTGAGTTCGATTATGATAAAGTCAAGAATAGATCAATTGGAGTGCTTTTCTCAACCAAAAAGGTTATGAAAAGTGTATCGAGAATAGGGTTTTGAAAACCAAAATACTTGTTTATCAGTATTAATTGTATTACTTTAGTTAAAAATAAATTTGATGAATTATGTCAAAGTTTGGTGAAATCATTGATTTACAAGTTCCTATTTTATTAAACTTTTATACAGAATGGGATGAAAATTGCAAGCATGTACACCCAATCCTAAAAGATGTTGCTGCTGCAATGGGAGACAAAGCTAAAGTCATAAAAATCAATGTAGATAAAAACCAAGAGCTTGCGGAAGCACTTCGTATTAAAACACTTCCAACTTTTGTTATTTATAAATCTGGAGAAATGGTATGGCGAAAAAGTGGCTTTATGGAAGCTAACGACTTATTATCGACTCTAAAAAACGACAAACTTGATTAAGATTGCGTTAATTTTAGATTAAGTCATTTTTAATTTTATCTACTAAATCTTGTTCATCTTTAAAGAAACAAAAGTCTCCGTTTTTTAAATAAGAAATCTGTCCTGTTTCTTCACTCACTACAAGAGCTAAGGCATCTGTTTTTTCAGTAATGCCAACCGCAGCACGATGCCTTAATCCAAACCTTAAAGGAATTTTTCGGTCGTTTGAAACAGGCAAAATTGCACGGGTGGCTGTGATTTTTTTACCTTCAATTATCAAAGCACCATCATGTAGAGTACTGTTTTTATAAAATATAGATTGAATAATGGGTTCATTAATTTTGATGTCCATCTGATCACCTGTATTTTTAACAAAATCTAGATTAGAATTTCGTCTTATCACTATTAAAGCACCTGTTTTAGTTTCACTCATTTTTTGGCAAGCATTAACCACCTCATCAATATGACTTAAGTCTTCTGTTGAACGTTTACTGAAATTAAAACTTTTAAAAATCCCATTTTTACTGGTAATATTTGTTGAACCAATCAGAATAAAAAACTTCCGTATCTCTTGTTGAAAAACCACAATAAGCATCACAGCACCAACACTGCTAAACAGTCCGAGAAAACTGCTGAGCATTTCCATATTCAAAAAATCAGTAAGTTTCCAAACTAAATAAATAATGACAATACCTATAAATATATTGATGGCTACCGTTCCACGAATTAGTTTGTAGATGTAATACAATAAAGTAGCAACCAAAAGAATATCGATAAGGTCAAGAATTCTAAAGTCTAAAAAATCTAATCCCATGCCGTAAAAGTAATAAAAATGCTTTCATTCTCAATCATCAATGTGTTTTTTAAAAATGTTGTAAATTTGAATTATGGTTGTGAAGTATAACAAAAGAAGAAGTTTATTTATTAGAACATTCAGCGTGTTTGTGATTATATTTTTTCTTGTTTGTCTGTGGGGATTTTTATTTTCTGATCTAAATGTTTTGACTTTTATCGCTTCACTTCTACAAATCATTTTATGGTGTGGATTTTTATATTACCAAATTGTCCGTTACGATAGCCAAAAGATTGTATCACAATTTGGTTGGCCAAGAATATATTTTAAAGATATAAAAGAAGTTGAATTTTTTGCTGGTGACATCGTTATCAAAACTAAAAAGCGTTCAATTAGCATCAACACACAAATTGCAGACAAGGCTTCACTTCAAAAATTTGTTGAAACATTAGAGCGAGAAACTAAATTTCAATTGAATTTGGTCTGAAATGTAACTTTTTTATAAAAATAATGTCCAATACACTGAAAATAAACTTAAATCAACAAATATGAACTCTTTACAATTCAAAACATATGGTCTTTTGGTGTGTTTATCACTGCTTATTATAGCATGTCAAAATGAACCAAAAACAGAAACCGATTTACCAGGTATTGAAACCGAATATATGGACACTTCGGTAAGACCACAAGACGACTTTTTTACTTATGTCAATGGCAAATGGGTTGAAAACACTGAAATTCCTGACGACCAAGTCAGATGGGGTGGTTTTGGGATTTTAAGAAAACAAACCGATGCTGATGTTTTAAAAATTTTAAAAAAAGCAGAAGATTCTGGCAAATATTCAGCGGATTCTGATCAGGGTAAAGCTATTCAAGTTTTTAACTCAATAATGGATACCAATACTAGAAATGAAACAGGTATTGAACCTCTAAAAGCTTCATTTGAAAAGATAAACTCCATCAAAAACCTTAAAGATTTGCAAACTGTGTTGGCTCAAAATCCAGTTGAACTGAGCTCGCCATTTATGGGCTTGTTTGTGTATTCTGACCCTAACGATAGCGACACTAATGTAGCTTACATCGGAACAGGCGGTCTCGGATTACCCGAAAGAGATTACTATCTAAAAGATGATCAAGACAGCAAAAAAATTCGTGAAGATTACAAAGTTTTTATTGCTGATTTACTTGAAATGACTGGCGAAAAACCTGAAACTGCAAAATCTCAAGCCGAAACAATTTTAAAATATGAAACCATTCTTGCTAAACCACGTTTAAATAAAGTTCAACGTCGTGACTTTAGAAATTACAATAACCGCTATGCCGTTGAAGATATCAAAACTTTGAGTCCAAGCGTTGATTGGTCAAAATACTTAACTGATTTAGGTCTTGAAAAACAACCTGATACCATCTTGGTGATGCAGACCAAATACATGAAAACTTTAGATTCTGTGTTTAAAAACGCTCCAATTAAAGACTTAAAAACACTTGTAAAATGGTCAACACTTAATGATGTAGCATCTAGTCTGTCAATGCCTTTTGAACGTCGTAATTGGGAATTTTATAGCAAAAGACTTCGCGGTGCTAAAGCCCAAAAACCCCTTGATGAACGTGCTTTAGCGGTTGTAAATAATACTATTGGTGAAGCTGTAGGAAAATTATATGTCGAGGAAAAATTCCCTCCAGAAGCTAAAGAAAAAGCGGAAGAAATGGTGAAAAATGTGATAGAAGCCTTTAAAATTCGTGTTGACAATTTAGAATGGATGAGCGATTCAACCAAAGTAAAAGCTATAGAAAAACTCGATAAATTTACCGTAAAAATAGGTTATCCTGATAAGTTTAAAGATTATTCAGATTTAGACGTCAAACCAGAAAACTCTTATTATGAAAATCGTCTTGCCGTTAACGAATGGAATTTTAGAGATGACCTAAGCAAAATAGGCGAGCCAGTTGATAAAACCGAATGGGGCATGTCGCCACAAACGGTTAATGCCTATTTTAACCCATTTTACAATGAGATTGTCTTTCCAGCAGCTATTCTTCAACCGCCTTTTTACAATTATAAAGCCGATATGGCAGTGAATTATGGTGGGATTGGTGCTGTGATTGGGCATGAAATTTCGCATGCCTTTGACGATAGCGGTGCAAGATATGATGCCAATGGCAATCTTAAAAATTGGTGGACAGACAAGGATTTAGAAAACTTTACGGCACGAGGCGATAAACTCGCTGAGTTTTATAGCAATATTGAAGTTTTAGACAGCGTTTATATCAATGGCAAATTTACACTCGGTGAAAATATTGGTGACTTAGGTGGCGTTTTAGCTGCTTACGATGGTTTACAAATGTATCTCAAAGACAATGGCAACCCTGGAAAAATAGAAGGCTTTACACCAGAACAACGTTTCTTTTTGTCTTGGGCAACAATCTGGAGAACCAAAATGCGAGACGAAGCTCTTAAAACACAAGTCAAAACCGATCCACATTCTCCTGGAATGTATCGTGCTTATGTGCCTTTACAAAATGTGGATACTTTTTATGAAGCTTTTGATATTAAACCTGGCGACAGTCTTTATATAGCACCAGAGAATCGTGTGAGAATTTGGTGATCTTTTAAAATTATTTTTTAACGTGCTATCAAGTGAAATCATAATTTGAAATGTTATGACCGAAAATGAATTTCTAACTTTGGTATTTTAAAAATAAAACCTCTGTTATGAATCAAACAGGCTCAATTGACTTATGTTTTTTTTGTAATATGAGACTATAAAACAAAACCCCTTTTGAAATTTTCAAAAGGGGTTTCACAAACCAAAAAACAAACAAAAATTATCGTCTGCTTCTATTGTTACTTGCAGAAGAACTTTTAGTTCTACTCGATTTATTAACTGTTCTATTTGAAGCCGAACGCTTATTGGTAACAGAAGTTTGTCTTGTTGAAGGTTTTCTATCTACCTTTTTGCTATTATGAGATGTTCTGCTTCTATAAACTTTATTAGATTTATCATTTCTATCATTTTCAGTAACTCTGTCTGTTCTAATATTACGTGAAGTTAGATTTCTATTTGTTCTGTTATTTGTTTCAGAAATCATAGTGGAATTTCTTGAAATACTGACATCTCTTTTGACATTAGTTCTACTTGATTTAGCAACTCCAGCATTTCGTGTTCTTCTGATTTCACGATTTTGTTTCTCTACATTAGATCTTATTTGTCTTTCCCTATTGTTTATAGGAGATTGTGTATAGCTTCTGTTTGATCGATTTGCTCGATGTCTCGCAGTAGGATTTTGTCTGTCGAAATTAAAATGTCTGACATTATTTTGATATGGTCTATAATAGATGTGTCTTACTGGTTTATAATATTGTCTATAGGGTATTGGACTTATCAGACAATATTGCACAGCTGGTATAGCATAATATCTGTGCCAAGGTTTATATACATATCTTCGATTGTATCGATTGATAAAACCACGTTGTCTCCAGTAAACATTGTTTCTGTAATAGATTTGCAATCCGCCAATTCGACTTACTAAACCGTGATAATTATAGTCAATCCACACATTTCCAATTTGATTAACACGACCGTAACGGTCATAAAAAATTGGTGTGTTTTGAATTTGAATAACCGCACCATAGCCGTCATATTGAACATAAGGATTATAATTATAGCCTGTATTAAAACTAAAATTCAGATTGGCACTTGAAAAATTAACACTTACATTTGGACCGTAATTAGGAATAAAAAAATCAAATTGACCATCTTGAAACACAGAAAATTCAATACCATTTTCCATAAAGATAAATGCTTGTCCTTGTGCATAATTCCATTGATTTGATACGACATCAAATTCCGAATTTGAATGATTTGCCCATCCAGACATACTGAAAAACACAAACCCTACGAGTAAAAAAATAAATCGTTTCATCATATTAGGTTTTAAGGGTTATGATTCAATATAAACAAAGGTTATGCCAAAAATCATATACTACTGAATAATAGGTTTTTATAAAAAATTTATAATATATTTTTGTAAGATTAAATGCTTATATCTTTTAATTTATACTGATTTATATTAAATAAACCATAGAAACTTATTTCAATGATTTTAAGTATTTTCGCAGTTTAAAATCAACTTATGTCAGTGCCCAAAAAATCATTAAATTTTATAGAACAAATCATCGAAGATGATTTAAAAAATAATTATACCAGAGAGCAATTAAAATTTCGATTTCCGCCCGAACCCAATGGATATCTGCATATTGGTCACGCCTCGTCTATTTGTCTTAATTTTGGCTTAGGTCTTAAGTATAATGCACCAGTCAATTTAAGATTTGACGATACCAATCCTACCAAAGAAGAAAAAGAATACGTCGATGCCATCAAACGCGATGTGAAATGGTTAGGCTACAAATGGGCTAAAGAATGTTATGCCTCTGATTATTTTCAACAGCTCTACGATTGGGCAATAGAAATGATTAAAAACGGCGATGCTTATGTTGATAGTCAAACTTCTGAAGCTATTGCTGAACAAAAAGGTACTCCAACAACCAAAGGCATTGAAAGTCCATATCGAAATCGCACGGTGGAAGAAAATCTCGAAATGTTTGAAGCAATGAAAAACGGCGAAACACCAGAAGGTCGAGACGTTTTGCGTGCCAAAATCAGTATGGGTGCCAAAAATATGCTGATGCGTGACCCCATTATGTATAGATGTTTGCACAAACCGCATCATCGCACAGGTTCTGAATGGAAAATCTACCCGATGTACGATTGGGCACACGGACAATCAGATTATATTGAACAAGTTTCGCATTCGTTTTGCACGCTCGAATTTCAACCTCATCGTGAACTCTATAACTGGTTTGCCAAAAAAGTAAAAGCTGATGACAAACTCAAACCTAAACAACGTGAGTTTGCAAGGCGAAATTTAAGTCATACTGTAGTGAGCAAACGCAAGCTTTTGTTATTGATAGAAAAAGGATTTGTCAAATCTTGGGACGACCCAAGAATGCCGACCATTTCAGCGATGAGACGCCGTGGATACACACCAGAATCCATTATCAATTTTGCAGAATCAATAGGTATTGGTAAACGCGAAAATACCGTGAGTTTTTCGCATCTTGAGTTTTGCGTTCGCGAAGACCTCAACAAAAAAGCACAAAGAGTCATGGCGGTTTTAAACCCTTTAAAAGTTGTCATTACCAATTATCCCGAAAATAAAGAAGAATGGCTCGAAGCTGAAAACAACCCCGAAGATGAGTCAGCTGGAAGTCGCAAAGTTCCATTTTCAAGAGAATTATACATCGAAAAAGAAGACTTTAGAGAAGAAGCTAACAGAAAATTTTTTAGGCTCAAACTCGGAAAAGAAGTTCGGTTAAAAAATGCTTACATCATCAAAGCCGAAAGCTGTGTTAAAGATGATGACGGCAATATCATAGAAGTGCGTTGTAGCTATGACAAAGACTCCCGAAGTGGAAGTAATACCGAAGCCTCAAAACGTAAAGTCAAAGGCACTTTGCATTGGGTTTCTGTGAATCACGCTATCACAGCACAAGTCAACCTTTACGACCGATTATTTAAAGTAGAAAATCCAACACAAGACAAAGATGTTGATTTCTTAGAGCATATCAATCCAGATTCTTTTCAATCTATTACAGGTTATTTAGAACCAAGTCTTGCAAATGCCAAAATACAAGAACGATTTCAATTTCAACGTATTGGTTATTTTTGTGTAGATAAAACCTCAACTTCTAAGCAATTGGTGTTTAACAAAACTGTAGGGTTACGTGATTCTTGGAAAGGATAGCTGAGAATGATTGAAGTTATATTGTCATTTTTTAGACGACTCAAACTTGGTATCTATTTGCAGGTTTGCTAAAAAGTGGTCTGTTAGATGCAAGGTAAATTTGAAGTTTTGGCTCGGCTTGACTCCAATATGTTGGTGTTTTTTAGAATTGCAATACAGATAAGAGGTATAAAATATCTCATAAATATTTCTATAAAATATGATGGTATTATAATTTCATTTTTTTGACAATATATTATTCATTCAAATTGGTGTAATATATTTTTGATGTATATATCTGGAAATTTTGACCAAATCATAGGTGTTAATGGCTTTTTAATGAATATTTAGCGGTTGATACAAACATCTGTCTGTTTGTTTGTTGTTAAAAATCATTAGATGTATTTGCATATATGGAAGTTTAAAATACTAAACCATACTAAAAAAGCATTTAAAAAATTTAGGGAGATTTAAACTTTTATGATTTTAAAACCTGTATGCTGAAAAAAACTTTTAAATAAGTAATAAAGGTTAATTTTTTAAGATTTTTTTAATAAATTTGGTAGCTAGACTTATAAAGTATGTTACAAACGTTATTAAAAATTGGGGAATGGCAGAGTGAAGGGAAGAGTATGTGGGATAGGTTTTTGGAATACCCAAAAATTGAAAAAAAAGATAAATACGGCAATCCTATTATAAATTATACGCTTCCAATTATTTTTGACTTAGATGAAAAAGAAGTTATAATCAGTCAGGATAACTTGAGAGAGTATGACGAAGCCAACGTTAGAGAGGCTTTAGGAACTAAAATGAAAGGTTCAAACAGTAAAGCTATATGTGCAGCTGGAATTTCTAAAAGGCTTGGAAGAATTTATCAGTCTTTTTATGGCAAAGAAGGACAAGAAACACAAAATGGTGATTTAATAGAAGCCATAGAGAACACTAACCCAAAACTACTCACTGAAAATTTAAAAGAAATTCTTAATCGAATTTTTGATTTAAAAGACAAATTCTTAGCGTTAACAGTTGATTCTTCAAAAGAAAAAATAGATATTAAATCTTTAAGTGAAAGTTTCGACTTAAACAAAAACGAACGCATTGTTTATCTTGTTACCTATTTAAAATCAAAAGAATTTAACTATAATGAGCCTACTCTATTTGCTGAAATAACAGATTATCTAAACTTTCTTGAAGTTACTTTTTTTGGAGACCAAGAAAAAAAAGATAAAAAAAAGACGAAAACAAAACTGTGCTACGCTAGTGGAGAAGTATTAACTGATGTAGAACCTTTAAATCTTAGTGTACGCTATAGTTTAAATAAAATGTTTGTTACAGAGACTAAGAATTATGCTTCTATTTTTAACAAAAAGAACTTTGTCTTAAACTATCAAGTCAGTCTTGAAAATCAAAACAAATTGGATTATGCATCAGAATACTTGTTGCACCAAGGCTATAAAGTAAAAATTGCAAATATTGATCACGTAATCATACCTCAGTTTTTAAGTAGTGGTAGAGTTGATCTTGAAATGGCATTAACTGCAATTAATAAAAAATCAGATTTACTTTTTAACTTAAAAGAATACAAAAGATTCTCGTTAGATATAGGAGATCAACTTGAAAGTGAAATTTTTTGGATAAACTTTTTAGCTTTTGAGTCAGATGGAAACTTCTTTAAAACTACGGAAATTATAAAAGATGTGAGTAGTTTTCATTTCAATAAACTTATTGCTGCTTTTGACGAAATTAATACTCAATTCAGTGAAGCTAAGTATATTGATTGGGATTCTATAATGACAGAATATAGCTATGACACAAAAGAGAAATTTTCAAGTAGATTAAACTTTAACTCTGTTTTTAAAATCATTCCACTGAGAAAAGACAAAGAAAAAAAGAATAAAGCTTTAGATCTTTTTAAAACCATACTTGAAAACAGAAGCGTTAATAAATCCTTACTTTTTGAATACTTCACAGAACTTGTACTTTGTCATTATTACAATAGACAAGCAAGCTATACAAATATAAAACATTATTCCAAAGAATATTTTGCTTTTGCAGTGAGAGACAGCGTTTTTAAATACCACGCTTTTATTCAATTCTTAAAAAAATTAAAACTTATCGATATGGAAGAAACTAACATTACAGAGAATCAATCCGAAAACAAATACGAACAAGCTATTCAAGAATTCTTTAGCGAAATGGCTTTAAATAAAGAACAAAAAGCCATGTTCTATTTAGGAAGAATGCTAAATTCTGTCGAATACATTCAAAAAGGAAAAAATAAAACAGTAATCCAAAAAGTGAATTTCAACGGCATGGATAAAGATGATATTCAACGCTTAAGAATTTCATTGATGGAAAAGGCAAAACAATACAACGCTATTAGTAAAGTGATTTTTACAGATAACGAATTCGGGAAACATTTTAATACTAATAATTGGAATATGAACCCACAAGAAGCTGTATTTTTTCTTTTGACAGGTTATTCTTTTGGAATAGGCGTGAAAGATTCAGAAGAACTCAACCAAAAATAAACTAAATAAACTTTATAACCTTATTAAACTCAATTTTATGAAATCAAGTATTACCAACTCGTCAGATTTTTTATTTATTTATGAAGCTATCCAATCCAATCCTAACGGCGACCCCGATCAAGAGAATAAACCAAGAATGGATTATGACACCAAAACAAACCTTGTTACAGATACTCGTGTCAAACGATTTATTAGAGATTATCTAAATGATATCTATCAAGAAGAAGTGATTTTTGTTGATATGGAAGGTGATTCAAAGGTAAGTGTTGACAGTAAATTAAAAGCTGTAGTAAAACGAACTATTGAAAATGAAGGAGAGTTAGAAAAAGCATTTACAGATAACCCAGAGTCACTTAAAGTTTATAAAGACATTGTTAGTAAAGAAAAAGATGCAGAAAAAGTTTGGAAAACAATTACCGATAAAAAATTCAAACATAAAGAAGTTAATTATGACCTTCTAGCTTATTTGGTTAAGGAAAAATTTATTGATATTAGAATGTTTGGAAGTGCTTTCGCTGTTGGTGGTTTCACAAAGGCATATACTGGACCAATTCAACTTAATTGGGGTTATTCTTTTAACCAAGTAGAGTTGATGGATTCAAGTTCTATCGTCACGATTATGAATGACGATAGTAGTACATTTGGTAAAGATTATAGAGTACATTACAGTCTATTAGGCTTTAATGGGACAATAAATGCCCCTGCGGCAAAAACTACAGGACTAACCGAAGATGATGTGAAAATCTTTAGAAATGCAGTCTGGGAAAGCATCCCTGCTTCACCAACTCGCTCTAAGTTAAATCAATATCCAAAATTATATATTGAAATCGTATATAATGAAGGGGTTTCCAATGGACAATTTGGTGATTTGAGAAACTTTGTAGAGACTAAACCAATTGAAGGAAAAAGTGATAAACAAGTTCGAAAATTTAAAGATTTGGCATTAGACTTAAGTGCTTTAAAAAAGCTTGTGAATGATGACAAAACTGGCGATAAAAAAATCAAAGAAGTTATTGTAAAAACATCAGCTGATTTTGATTTTTCACTGTAACAGAAGTTTCATTTAAAACCTACTGTTATGGAGATATTAAGTTTTAAGATAAGTGGAAAAATGGCACATTTTAGAAAATATTATGCCAATAATACAGCCTTTAGTTTTTCTATTCCACCACGGACGACCCTGATGGGAATAGTTGCAGCAGCAATGGGTTGGGCTAAAGATTCGTATTACGAAGATTTAGCATCAGAAAATATTCAATTTGGAATTAGAGTATTAACTCCATTAAAGAAAAGTTTTCATCGTCTAAATTTTCTAAGCATAAAAAGCACTGGAGATATGGCTAAAAGTTGGTCATCTGATTTTCGTGGAGAAAGTGGTAGAATTCAAACCCCTTTTGAAATAGTTACCAATTCAAATATTACTAAAGGAAATGTTTCTTATCAAGTTTTTATAAAAGCAAATGATGATAATGCAGTTGTATTTGAAAAGATTAAAAATCACTTATTATCCAAAGAACCTGTTTATAATATAAGTTTTGGTACGGCTAACTTTTTAGCTCAAATTTTCGATGTCATTTTATTTAAAGAAAATGACATCGAAAAAAGAGAAACTCAGGATTATATAGAACTACATTCTGCAGTTCCAACTACTCTAGTTGAAGAATTAAAATTCAAAAAGGAAGAATATGATAGCTATAATTTTGTCGAAGAAGATATGTTACCTGGAGATTTTGTCACAAACAATAATAGAGAGGTTAGAATAATGAATAAACTTTTATTTTCTAACACTCATCATCCTTTGCGTGTTAAATTGAATAGTCCGTTTTTTCATTTAAATAAAGGTTATGAAAATTTAAATATTCAATTTATGGATTCATGATGTATTATTCGCACAGCAAAAAAGATGAAAATAAAAATGTTTATGGTTCAAAAGAGCTTATTAAGCATATTGATGGTGTAAGGGAAAAAGCTTTTATCCACTTACATCATAATGTTGATTTAGGATATAGTAAAGGTGAACTAAAGGAACTTTTAAAAATTGTAATTGATTTACACGATTTAGGAAAATATACAACCTATTTTCAAAATTATCTATTAGATAGGAAACCCATCAACCTACAATTAAAAAGGCATTCACAATTTGGCGGTTTAGTCGCTTTTAATTTATTAGAAAAAAAAGAACACAAAAAAGCTCTGATAGCATTATATCTGATTTTTCTACATCATAGTTCACTAATTGATATTCAAGACATTTCTATAAAATTAGGAAATGATTTGAAACGAATTTTTGAAAAGCAAAAAGAAAATTTGAGTCAAGCTATAACTGCTATTGAAAAAGATTTAGCTATATCTGATTTAGAAAGTTTTCTATACTATATAGAGGAAAGAAAAGTTAGAAAAGGATTCAAACATTGGAGCAAAAAACATACAAGTATTCAAGACTATTTTTTAATCAACTATTTGTTTTCGCTTTTGATTGAAAGCGATAAATTAGATGCATCTGATACTTTGCCCTATACTTTAAAAGCAATCGACTCAAAGTCAGTCGATGATAGGTTTGGAAAGCCAATTTTTAAAAATAAAGAATTAAATAGTTTGACAAATAATGAACTAAGAAATTATTGTCGATCAGTCGTCATTTCTAATTTAGATGATAGTCACATTTTAGACCAGTATATTTTCACTTTGACAGCTCCAACTGGAATAGGCAAAACAATGACAGCACTTGATTTTTCTTTGAAATTAAAATCTAAAATAAAAAAAGAACAAGATATTGAGTCTAGAATAATTTATGCTTTGCCATTTATCAATATTATCGAACAAGCCTTAAATGAATATCGAGAAACTTTAAAAAATCAAGATATAAAAATTTTAGGTCACTATCAATATGCTGATATTTTTGGTGATACCAATGGAAAACAAAATGATGATGGTGCAGAGCAAAATTATAATCAAAAACTCATGGCTTTAGATACTTGGCAAGCTGATATAGTTATTACATCATTTGTTCAATTTTTTGAAACGCTAATCAGTAATAGAAATAAACTTTTAAAGAAATTTAATCATTTTGCAAATGCCATCATCATATTAGATGAAGTACAAACTTTACGTTTAGATCAAATGCCTTTGTTGGGAGCAGCTTTATTTTATCTTTCAAAATTTTTGAAGACTAGAATTATTTTGATGACAGCAACACGTCCCAAAATATTTGAATTAGCTCAACAAGAAATATTAAATAAACAAGATGAAAAGATTCAAGCAAAAGAATTGTTAACCAACTATGAAGAAGTTTTTTCATTATTCAAACGCACTTCAATTCATTCGCTTTTAAATACACTCAAAACAGAAAAAGAAGATAGAATAGAAGAATTTGTTTCTGTTGTTTTTAAAAACAAATGGAAGATCGATAAATCTTGTCTAATCGTTTGTAATACCGTTAGGCACTCTATTGAGCTTTATAACAAAATAAAAGAATTTTGCAAAAATGAGAGTTTTGATAATCCTATTTACTACTTATCAACTAACATTATCCCTGCTCATAGATTTACTCGCATCCAACAAATAAAAAAAGACATTGAAAATAATAAATCTCCTATCTTGGTTGCAACGCAAGTGGTTGAAGCTGGTGTAGATTTAGACTTTGACATGGGTTTTAGAGATATCGGTCCAATAGATTCTATCATTCAAGTTGCTGGCAGAATTAATAGAAATAACAACTCAGACAAATTTCACTCAACGTTATACATAGTTGATTTCGATGAAAAAGCTACCAAAATGGTATATGGTCGTTTAACTTACATACAAGCAAAAAAAGCCATAGAAGCTAAAGCTGTCTATAATGAAACTGAATACCTAGAACTTATCAATCAATATTTTGATGGAATTTCAGAACGAAGTTCATTTGCAGACGCTCGTAAATTTTTTGATTCTATGAAAGGTTTGAGGTATGATTCAGAAGACAAATCTACTCTACCAGTTTCTGCGTTTCGCATTATAGAAGAATCCGACCGTTACTCCCCTGTTTTTATTGAAATGGATGATGATTCATCTGAAATTTTAGAAAAATACCTTCAAAAAATAACTAATGAAATTAGCAAAGAAGATTTTAATAAAGAATGGAAATTAAAGTTTCAACAACATATTATTTCAGTTCCTAAGTATTTATGTGAAGATTTAGAAACTGTAAACGAATATGAAGATTCAATTTTACTAGTTCCTAAAAATGAAATAAATTCTAGGTATAATTTAGAGACTGGTTATAATCGCGATTTTAAAAACCTAAACCAAACCTTCATCTTCTAGCTCTGAAAAAATATTTATCTTTAAAACATAAAACACCATGCAAATCACCATTTCAGGAAAAGATAAAAAACGACTACAGCAAGTTGAGGATTTAGCTAAAAGTTTAGGGTTAACAATCTCAAAGAAACAGCTACTAAAAGAAAAAAAGAAAGAAGCAGCCATTGAGGCTCTCAAAGAATTAAGAAAAATGGGGACTTTTAAAGACATCAAAGACCCAATAGCTTGGCAAAAAGAACAGCGTAAAGATCGTAACATTGTTAGAGATGAATAAATTACTCTTGGATTCTAATATTATCATTGGTGTTGCAAATGGAAAGTTTGACATCTCACAAATAGAAAATACTACATTATTAGTATCCGAAATTACAAGACTAGAAGTTTTTGGATATCATAAACTACGATCACAAGAGGAAAAATTGTTAGAACAATTTTTCAAGAATATTCAATGCTTACCTGTTTCTAAAACGATTATTAACCTGGCTATTGAATTTAGAAAGCAAAAATCAATGAGCATAGGTGATGCCATCATCGCAACCATTGCCATAAACCATAAATTGCCTCTATCTACTGCTAACACAAAAGATTTTCAACATATTGAAAAATTAGATTTAGTTAACCCACTTGAAATTTAAAGATGTCAGAAGTTTCTACCCAAAACATCCAAATTTGCAAAGTTCAATTTCCTGAAATAGAATTAAGAACCAGAGATGCTCACAAATTACGCGGATATTTTGGGCTCTTATTTAAAGAACATTCACCACTGCTAAGCAACCATTATGAAGATGGCAGTTTACGTTATCGCTATCCTTTAGTGCAGTATAAAGTCATTGACAAAACCCCTATTTTGGTCGGTATAAATGAAGGCGGTGAATTGCTAACCCAATTGTTTTTAAAAATCAATCAATTAGACATAGATGGCAAAAAT
Source organism: Psychroflexus sp. MBR-150 (assembly GCF_053628795.1). NCBI lineage: Bacteria > Pseudomonadati > Bacteroidota > Flavobacteriia > Flavobacteriales > Flavobacteriaceae > Psychroflexus > Psychroflexus sp. MBR-150. The sequence goes on along the minus strand of NZ_JBRJHB010000002.1, from coordinate 17,106 downwards.
TATGTCATCCATTCTAAAAATATCAGCAATCAGGCTTATGAAGTTGGATTTTCAAAAGATTTAAATGAATACAAATTTAAAACCCTTTGGCTTGCACTTAACCAAAACAATCATCAAAAATACATAGCATTTAAAACCGAAACCGAAAAGGAAGACATGCTCAAACGTATTGTAATCGGTCATGTTTTAAGCCTGTTTAGAAACATCGGCGTTGAATTAAAACCAAATGAAAGATTGATGACAAAATTAGATGTAAAACAAAAACAAACCAAGTTTAAAGATAAAAGTATGTTGGCATTTACGGGTAGTTTTATTTTAAACGCTTTACTTCCAGATGACATAGGCTTAGGCAAGTCCGTTTCGAGGGGTTTTGGAACAATTCAAAAACAATAATGCAAATATTTATCAACACATACGGCACTTATCTTCACGTCAAAGACGAGATGTTTGAAATAAAGATTCGTGAAGACAAAACCAAACCTGTAAAAATCAATCACATTGCAGCCCACAAAATTACATCTTTTGTGATTTCAAAAGGAGCGGCACTATCTACCGATGCTATTGCATTAGCTCTGAAACACAATATTGATATTGTGATTGTAGAAAACAACGGTCATCCTATGGGCAGGTTTTGGCACAGCAAACTCGGTAGCACTTCAAAGATTAGAAAAAAACAACTTGAAGCATCTTTAAATCAAGAAGGCTTAAAATGGGTAAAAAATTGGTTAAGCCAAAAACTTGAAAATCAAGCCGATTTTTTACAAGATTTAAAAAAGCATCGTAAAAAATTGCATCAAGAACTCAATAACGCCATTGAAAATATTTTAGAATACCGTCAAAAAATTCAACAAAAAAAAGCAGAAAATGTCAATGATATAGCCGAATCATTCCGAGGTTGGGAAGGTTCTGCTGGGCGACAATATTTTGATGCACTTTCCAAATGTATGCCAAATGATTTTACCTTTAAAGGAAGAAGTTTCAGACCCGCTCAAGATGAATTTAATGCAATGCTAAATTATGGCTATGGAATTTTGTACAGCCGAACCGAACGGGCATTAATGTTGGCAGGATTAGATCCATACATCGGTTTTATGCACAGAGACGATTACAACTCAAAAAGCCTAGTTTTTGATTATATCGAATCCTATCGCATTCACGCAGAACGCTTTATATTTAGGCTTTTTACAGGAAAGAAAATCAACAAAAGCTATTTCGACACGTTCAAAGCTGGTATTTCACTAAACGAAGATGGCAAAGCTTTTTTTGTTGGACCTTTTTTAGATTATATCGATAGTGATAAAATAAGATATAAAGGCAGATTGCAAACCAGAATGAACGCTATGCAGTTAGATGCACATCGGTTTGCAAATACCTTGATTGAGTAGATACTAAGAGAGTTTTGAAATGTATGAGTAAGAGAATGCTTGAATAGTAGAATGGTAGAATGTTTGAATGTTTTTTGCTATTTAGAATAATTTCATTCAGCCATTCACATTGAAACTTATAAAAACAAAACAACATGATTATCTGGGTTTTATACGACATAAAAAACGACGGTGCAAGAAATTTTGTATCCAAAGCTTGTCTTAAATCAGGACTATATCGAGTGCAATACTCATGTTTTCTTGGGACTATGAATGCCAATGAAAAAGACACATTAGAACTACAAATAGAAAAAGTTATTAATGAAGATACCGATAAAGTATATATTTTCAGAATGAACAAAGAACAGCTTAAAGAATGTAGTATGTTAGGACAAGCCTTTGACGATAAACTGGTGACCGACGAAATTAAATCTCTTTTTTTCTAATGCTAAGCTTTTATCCATCACAAATCATTGAATATCTATATTGCCCAAGATACACCTATTTTGAGTATGTGTTACGCATTCCACAGCAGGAAGATAAATTTTACAAAGTTCAAAGAGGAAGAGAAATACACAACAAAAAACTAGAACAAAATAAAGCATATCTAAGAAAGAAAATAGGAGTGAAAAACAAATACCTTGACCAATATCTCGGTATTGAAGGCTTAAGAGGCAAAGTTGATGAGGTTTTAGAATTGAACGACGGAAATTTTGCTCCATTAGATTATAAATTTGCTCATTGGAAAGACAAAGTGTATGAAACCTATAAGCAACAGCTATTTTGTTATGCCGTTTTAATAGAAAAAAATTTTAAGTCAAAAGTTAATAAAGGTTTCTTGGTCTATATAAGAAGTCAGCATAAACTTATTGAAGTAGAAGTCTCAAAAAAAGATAAACAAAAAATACAAGACAGTATGAAAGCAATGACTGACATCATAAGTAAAAATAAATTTCCAAGAGCAACAAGTTATAAAAAAAGATGTTTAAATTGCACTTATAGAAATATTTGCATTAAATAAGTTTTCCGAGGACAAATTTATTTTAAAGCCAATAAAAATACAGTGTAATGTCAACGATAAAAGTCAGTTTAGAATACGGAACAACATCAAAAAAACAACAAATTAAGTTCTTTGACATACTAGAAAATATGATTTTAAGAAAGGTAAATACAGTGAAAAGTATAGTAAAAACAAGCAACAAGCAAAAAATCGGCTTAAAAACCAATTCCACCAAAAACAAGGATTGAAACTTAATCTCATAATCAGCAATAAGCTGTCCGCGTTCACTTAAAAACCAATTCCACCAAAAACAAGGATTGAAACCCATTTGCTTCGATGGTTTCGGATGAAGGCAACATACTTAAAAACCAATTCCACCAAAAACAAGGATTGAAACTTTTCCTGAATTAGAAGGGTTAATTTTAGATGATTCCTTAAAAACCAATTCCACCAAAAACAAGGATTGAAACATGCTTAACGAATTTAACCAAGTCAATTCAATAATTCTTAAAAACCAATTCCACCAAAAACAAGGATTGAAACGATGATAGCGAGCGGTTAGAACTAGCCAAAAGCACTCTTAAAAACCAATTCCACCAAAAACAAGGATTGAAACTAGATCAAATTACTTTATTGATATCAGATAGTTTAACTTAAAAACCAATTCCACCAAAAACAAGGATTGAAACTCTTCTTCATCATGTGGAGAAAAATGGGCGTGCATACTTAAAAACCAATTCCACCAAAAACAAGGATTGAAACTAAGTGAGCTGGCCAGTTTGATATAAAAACAGGAACTTAAAAACCAATTCCACCAAAAACAAGGATTGAAACAAAGCTTCGTAAACATTGATGTCTAAGTATTTTTTCCTTAAAAACCAATTCCACCAAAAACAAGGATTGAAACGCTTCAATATGCCATTTCCTGTTTTTATATCAAACTCTTAAAAACCAATTCCACCAAAAACAAGGATTGAAACTGGTAACCTTGCACAGCACCACTATCTTGAAGATGGCTTAAAAACCAATTCCACCAAAAACAAGGATTGAAACAGTAAGCCGTCGAGATTAGGTCTTTTGTCGCCTGTCTTAAAAACCAATTCCACCAAAAACAAGGATTGAAACGATGATAGCGAGCGGTTAGAACTAGCCAAAAGCACTCTTAAAAACCAATTCCACCAAAAACAAGGATTGAAACTAGATCAAATTACTTTATTGATATCAGATAGTTTAACTTAAAAACCAATTCCACCAAAAACAAGGATTGAAACTCTTCTTCATCATGTGGAGAAAAATGGGCGTGCATACTTAAAAACCAATTCCACCAAAAACAAGGATTGAAACTAAGTGAGCTGGCCAGTTTGATATAAAAACAGGAACTTAAAAACCAATTCCACCAAAAACAAGGATTGAAACAAAGCTTCGTAAACATTGATGTCTAAGTATTTTTTCCTTAAAAACCAATTCCACCAAAAACAAGGATTGAAACGCTTCAATATGCCATTTCCTGTTTTTATATCAAACTCTTAAAAACCAATTCCACCAAAAACAAGGATTGAAACTGGTAACCTTGCACAGCACCACTATCTTGAAGATGGCTTAAAAACCAATTCCACCAAAAACAAGGATTGAAACAGTAAGCCGTCGAGATTAGGTCTTTTGTCGCCTGTCTTAAAAACCAATTCCACCAAAAACAAGGATTGAAACTTTTTGTTGTGTTTTTGCATAAGCCATTTTGGAAACTTAAAAACCAATTCCACCAAAAACAAGGATTGAAACGAACGGGTTTAAATGTGGAATATAAAGAACATTTTGCTTAAAAACCAATTCCACCAAAAACAAGGATTGAAACCACACCACAAGCCTAAAAAACTTGATTTAAAAGAAACTTAAAAACCAATTCCACCAAAAACAAGGATTGAAACTGGCCAAGACTGGGATAGAACCAAAAGCGATGCCTACTTAAAAACCAATTCCACCAAAAACAAGGATTGAAACATTTATCTAATATTTCAAGAAATATTCTGTCTGAGTTCTTAAAAACCAATTCCACCAAAAACAAGGATTGAAACAGATCACATTCATATACGTAAGGCTGAATAAGTGAACTTAAAAACCAATTCCACCAAAAACAAGGATTGAAACAGTCGTGATACTGACCTTCAGGTAAACCAAAATTCATCTTAAAAACCAATTCCACCAAAAACAAGGATTGAAACATTTTTCCCCCGATTGTAGGCTCGGGGGCTCGCCTTCTTAAAAACCAATTCCACCAAAAACAAGGATTGAAACAAGTTACGTATAAGTGTGGATTCGTTGATATCAACTTAAAAACCAATTCCACCAAAAACAAGGATTGAAACATTGATAAAATAATTAATCACATCAACAAATGAAAACTTAAAAACCAATTCCACCAAAAACAAGGATTGAAACAACGTCATAAATTGACCGTTCGCATTACGTGGCGTTCTTAAAAACCAATTCCACCAAAAACAAGGATTGAAACTATGGTCTCAAGTTTTGCTAATGTTGATATTTTACAGCTTAAAAACCAATTCCACCAAAAACAAGGATTGAAACTAGCCGTTTGATAAATGAACATTTAATTTTTCTACTTAAAAACCAATTCCACCAAAAACAAGGATTGAAACTTGGATAATCTAACTTATCCATCTGCAAGCGAATGACTTAAAAACCAATTCCACCAAAAACAAGGATTGAAACATATATAAAACAAAAAACAACCCCTTGCAATTTCACTTAAAAACCAATTCCACCAAAAACAAGGATTGAAACCTTCACGAAATTATAAGACGCGATTGGCTTATAGACTTAAAAACCAATTCCACCAAAAACAAGGATTGAAACTCTGCTTGTAATCTTTTAATAGAAATTTGTTCTTTTACTTAAAAACCAATTCCACCAAAAACAAGGATTGAAACAATGGTCTGGCTTTGATGTTCCGTTGTGTCCAAGTACTTAAAAACCAATTCCACCAAAAACAAGGATTGAAACAGCTTAGAAAAGGCTTCTTGTTGGTGAGTATATAACTTAAAAACCAATTCCACCAAAAACAAGGATTGAAACAATGAAATAAGATGGTCTTCCGGTATTTTGCCATTCTTAAAAACCAATTCCACCAAAAACAAGGATTGAAACGTATTTCTAAGAGATCATCAACCGCTTTGTAGTATTCTTAAAAACCAATTCCACCAAAAACAAGGATTGAAACTTGTAGTTCAAGTTTTCTAAATCAGCTTCTAAAAGCTTAAAAACCAATTCCACCAAAAACAAGGATTGAAACGAGGTAGCGTTGACTTTACGCATTTCGGCATTGACTCTTAAAAACCAATTCCACCAAAAACAAGGATTGAAACCTAAAATTTGATGTTGAACATCTGATGCAGTTGCATCTTAAAAACCAATTCCACCAAAAACAAGGATTGAAACACGTTTTCCTTTTTTTCTTTGTCATAAAAAGAAAAACTTAAAAACCAATTCCACCAAAAACAAGGATTGAAACAAATTAAGTCGGCACAAACTAAATACTCTCCAGCTTCTTAAAAACCAATTCCACCAAAAACAAGGATTGAAACATTGGTTCAGTTTTCAAACTTATAGATGTTCTTATCTTAAAAACCAATTCCACCAAAAACAAGGATTGAAACTTTGCATAAAATCTAATTGCTTTATGACCAACACCGCTTAAAAACCAATTCCACCAAAAACAAGGATTGAAACCTTAAATCTGGTATTTTAAGCCAAAAATTAATAGCTTAAAAACCAATTCCACCAAAAACAAGGATTGAAACGGTTATAATCCAAATGTAAATATAAGTGATATTCCACTTAAAAACCAATTCCACCAAAAACAAGGATTGAAACAAAAAAACGGAACAAAAGCCTGAATCAAATCCAGAACTTAAAAACCAATTCCACCAAAAACAAGGATTGAAACAATTCCTGAAATTGCAAGGCAACTTGAAGTTCTGGTCTTAAAAACCAATTCCACCAAAAACAAGGATTGAAACTAATGGTAATGTTCACCCTATAGTAACCGGTGCCACTTAAAAACCAATTCCACCAAAAACAAGGATTGAAACTAGCCGTAAATAGCAACTTCAAAAATTTCTTTTTCCTTAAAAACCAATTCCACCAAAAACAAGGATTGAAACAAAATGATTAACAAACAAAGTGATTATCATTAGAAGCTTAAAAACCAATTCCACCAAAAACAAGGATTGAAACAGAAACTTTAACACTCACATGTAAGTGAATTTCACTCTTAAAAACCAATTCCACCAAAAACAAGGATTGAAACCGTTATAGTTGTTAACGCTGTGTCAATGTCAACACCTTAAAAACCAATTCCACCAAAAACAAGGATTGAAACCGTTTAAGATTTACGATTATTTGTGCTATTATATTCTTAAAAACCAATTCCACCAAAAACAAGGATTGAAACAGGCTGCACAGAACAACAGAGCTTTAGCTAGAGAAACTTAAAAACCAATTCCACCAAAAACAAGGATTGAAACTAAAATAGACGTCAAGCATTCTAATCCTTATATCACGCTTAAAAACCAATTCCACCAAAAACAAGGATTGAAACAGCACTATTGCAATAGTAAATGGCAGGTGGTATTTTCTTAAAAACCAATTCCACCAAAAACAAGGATTGAAACAAAGTATTGAGTTTGACGAAATTAAAGGCGATGGTACTTAAAAACCAATTCCACCAAAAACAAGGATTGAAACCCAACACCTGAAAAACTAACAAATCCAACTACTTCACTTAAAAACCAATTCCACCAAAAACAAGGATTGAAACACCCAACTAATATTGTTTTCAAAAACAAGTTTGGAGCTTAAAAACCAATTCCACCAAAAACAAGGATTGAAACAAAGCTATTAACGATAAGGAACAAATGCTTTTAGGCTTAAAAACCAATTCCACCAAAAACAAGGATTGAAACTTCAATGTTTCTATACTAAGTTGGTCTTTTTTGATACTTAAAAACCAATTCCACCAAAAACAAGGATTGAAACAATGTCTAAGTTTGAAAGGGTAATAAAATGGCGTTTCTTAAAAACCAATTCCACCAAAAACAAGGATTGAAACTCCATATTATTCCAAATACATCTTGTGATGAGTGCATCTTAAAAACCAATTCCACCAAAAACAAGGATTGAAACACTATGAAGAATACCTATTAAAATGCAATGTTGACTCTTAAAAACCAATTCCACCAAAAACAAGGATTGAAACAAAATATCTCTGCTTTAAATTGTAATCCCATTATTTCTTAAAAACCAATTCCACCAAAAACAAGGATTGAAACATCCAGTTGCTGCATCTTCGCCACCTACATTGTTAGCTTAAAAACCAATTCCACCAAAAACAAGGATTGAAACAGAATATAAAAATATGAGCTTCATAACAGACAACTCTTAAAAACCAATTCCACCAAAAACAAGGATTGAAACATGGTATAAGGTCAATTGAAATAAGAGGAAATGACACTTAAAAACCAATTCCACCAAAAACAAGGATTGAAACATTGGGTTTATAATTCATCGACATCTAAACACGCATCTTAAAAACCAATTCCACCAAAAACAAGGATTGAAACATAGACGGAGAACTTCAAAAATGAAGCGGTTGGGATTCTTAAAAACCAATTCCACCAAAAACAAGGATTGAAACTCTGGCAAAAATTGACCTATACCACCTATATACACACTTAAAAACCAATTCCACCAAAAACAAGGATTGAAACACAGTTAGTGAAGTTTTAAGTATGTTAGGGTTATCTCTTAAAAACCAATTCCACCAAAAACAAGGATTGAAACAGATAAAAGTTGCCCAAGCCTTGCTAAAAGTAGGATCTTAAAAACCAATTCCACCAAAAACAAGGATTGAAACAGGCTCTAATCTTGTTAATGATATTGTCTTCATTGTCTTAAAAACCAATTCCACCAAAAACAAGGATTGAAACGTAGATATATTGGTTAAAGTCGCTTACTTGGTCGCTCTTAAAAACCAATTCCACCAAAAACAAGGATTGAAACTGGCATATTTGTCAAAATACGTATTGTTTACACCACTTAAAAACCAATTCCACCAAAAACAAGGATTGAAACGAACGCTTGCCCATGAAAGATGAGTTGATATACGCTTAAAAACCAATTCCACCAAAAACAAGGATTGAAACGTCGCCAAAATATTATCTGGCGAAACATCGGCAGATCTTAAAAACCAATTCCACCAAAAACAAGGATTGAAACCAAAAATCAATGCAAGCAACTCAAATCATCTTTGGCTTAAAAACCAATTCCACCAAAAACAAGGATTGAAACAAACTAAGTTCTAAACTTTCTATTTCCCACATTTTTTCTTAAAAACCAATTCCACCAAAAACAAGGATTGAAACTATATTAAAATTTTGTGTTTCTTTTTCGCTTGCCTCTTAAAAACCAATTCCACCAAAAACAAGGATTGAAACTTCAGCTTTAAAGGTTCGCATTGTTGGAGCTGTTCGCTTAAAAACCAATTCCACCAAAAACAAGGATTGAAACAATTACCAACACACTCGATTAGCTCCATAAAAGATTCTTAAAAACCAATTCCACCAAAAACAAGGATTGAAACAGAAAGAATAGTAATTAATTATAGGTTTGTCTTCTACTTAAAAACCAATTCCACCAAAAACAAGGATTGAAACAACTTAATTTTTTACTGTTTAGTAAATTGTTTGGACTTAAAAACCAATTCCACCAAAAACAAGGATTGAAACAGTCAATCATATTGCTTTTTTATTTAAGTCATTTATCTTAAAAACCAATTCCACCAAAAACAAGGATTGAAACGTGAAGCTTGGGCAAAATTTGTAATAAGAGAGTATGCTTAAAAACCAATTCCACCAAAAACAAGGATTGAAACACCGCAGGACTGGTGGCATTAACTTCTGAAACAGAACTTAAAAACCAATTCCACCAAAAACAAGGATTGAAACTCTCACTTTCATTCCTTATTTTTTCAGGCTCTATTTCTTAAAAACCAATTCCACCAAAAACAAGGATTGAAACATCGGCAACGCTTCATAGCCGAATCCCGTTATTTTCTTAAAAACCAATTCCACCAAAAACAAGGATTGAAACAAACTAAGTTCTAAACTTTCTATTTCCCACATTTTTTCTTAAAAACCAATTCCACCAAAAACAAGGATTGAAACAAGGAAGACAAGCGATTGTTTGAAAAAAAAATAACGCTTAAAAACCAATTCCACCAAAAACAAGGATTGAAACCATAACTACACGAGCGAGGGAGATTTGATTTTAGACACTTAAAAACCAATTCCACCAAAAACAAGGATTGAAACACGTAACCGCCAGTAACATAGTCCCACGTTCCTCCACTTAAAAACCAATTCCACCAAAAACAAGGATTGAAACTTTGTGTAAAGTATTTTTTAACGCCGTCCTTTTCGTACTTAAAAACCAATTCCACCAAAAACAAGGATTGAAACATCGAGTTTTAGTTAATTCAATAGCTGTGATTTTGTCTTAAAAACCAATTCCACCAAAAACAAGGATTGAAACTGGATTAGGCTTAAAAGACAGAAACAATAATCTTATCTTAAAAACCAATTCCACCAAAAACAAGGATTGAAACACCAAAATTCAACAAGTGATGTTTTACCTTTAAACCACTTAAAAACCAATTCCACCAAAAACAAGGATTGAAACTAAGGAATTATGGGAGTTAACCGTATTCAAGTCTGAACTTAAAAACCAATTCCACCAAAAACAAGGATTGAAACATACTCGTTTCATTTCAATAAGTCGTGGTAGGTAGTCTTAAAAACCAATTCCACCAAAAACAAGGATTGAAACGACACCCTAAACAATTCGTCCCAGTAATGGCTTGGCGGCTTAAAAACCAATTCCACCAAAAACAAGGATTGAAACAGCAAATCAACTACATGTTCAGGCGTTCTTTTGTCTTAAAAACCAATTCCACCAAAAACAAGGATTGAAACCAAGCCGTTGTTCCATAAGGTATATCGCATAATATCTTAAAAACCAATTCCACCAAAAACAAGGATTGAAACTAGCGATTTTAGTTGGTGATTTGTCAAAATTAAACTAAACAGTAATGAGAACTCTTACTATTTTATATCCGATTTTCGCAAGTTTATAAAGAAATAACACCTTCTATTTGATAGCCAACGATTTTATATTTTTGAATTACCGCGTTTGGCGATTTCATATGTAAACGAACAGAAATACTGGTGTAATTTCCTTTAGATGATGTTTTGGTTTTAATAACCGCACCTGTATAATTGAAAATTTCTGAAATTTTATCAATCTTAGCTTGATCAGTTGGTATGATGAATTTAAAAATATATTCACTTGGCCAATTTGAAGTTTCTTGCAATCGTTGTTCGAGTTTATTATAAAAGTCTTCAGCTTTAGAATCCAAATCTCACTTTTTTACAAATATAAGCTTATCTTTTTATTTTAAAAACAAGCCGTCTTGTTAAATATATTTATTTTGCAAATCATAATAATTTAATATATGATTTTTGATTCTCAAACGTCCATCGTGCTGTTTATTGGAGCACCTTCTACGGGTAAAACTTCTGTAATTAATGCTTTAAAAGACAAAGGCTATACATGTTATGATGAAATTTCACGTCAAGTCACTCAAGAAGCTCGTGATGAAGGCGTTGAACATTTGTTTAGAGAACAACCTTTACTATTTAGCGAAAAACTTCTAAACGGACGAATCCATCAATTTTTAAGTGCAAAAGCCTTAAATCAATCGCCAATCTTTATTGATCGAGGTTTGCCTGACATTACAGCTTATCTCGATATGATAAAAATGCATTATCCTGAAAAATTTAAATTAGCTAATGAGAAATATCGATATGATAAAGTTTTTTGGTTTCCCTTTTGGAAAAATATTTATACCTCAGATGAAGAAAGATACGAAGATGAACAACTGGCAAAAAACATTGAAACACATTTGATAAAAAGCTATAAATCATTAGATTATGATTTAATTGAAATGCCACATTCTGATATTGAAGAGCGTCTAAATTTTTTAATGTCACATCTAAAATTAAAATGAAAAAACCTAAAGACATACTATATCAATACTGGAAATTTAGCAGTTTTAGAGGACTTCAAGAAGAAGTTATTAAAGCCAGTTTAAATCAACAGGATTGCTGTGTGTTTTTTCCAACTGGAGGTGGTAAGTCTATGTGTTTTCAAGTGCCTGCTCTCGCTAAAGAAGGTGTTTGTGTTGTGATTTCGCCCTTGATTAGTTTGATGCAAGACCAAGTGCAAAACCTAAAGCTCAAAGGAATTAAAGCTATACATCTTAAAGGCGGTTTATCTTACAATGACACGAATAGAATATTTGACAACATCAATAATGCCAAATACAAATTTTTATATCTTTCACCTGAAAAACTGCAAAATCCTCTATTATTAGAACGTCTTAAATATTTGAATATCAATTTGATTGCCATAGATGAAGCACATTGTATTTCGCAATGGGGTCACGATTTTAGACCTGCTTTTTTAGAAATTTACAAATTGAGAGAAATTCATCCTGAAGTGCCTATGATGGCTTTGACAGCTACGGCGACACAAAAGGTTCAAGACGATATTAAAACCCAACTCAAGCTTAAAAATCCAAAAGTTTTTAAAAGCAGTTTTAAAAGACCCAATATTGCTATTCAAGTTTTAAAAACAGATAACAAATGGCAAACCTTGGTTCAGCAGGTTAAAAATGCAAAATCTTCAGTGATTGTTTATGTGAGAAGTAGAAAGTTGACTTTAGAATTGGCTACACTTTTAGAACAAAATAAGATTAGTGCCTCAGCTTTTCACGGTGGTTTGCTCAATCAAGAACGAAAAGATATTCTTGAACAATGGTTGAGCAATCGCAAAAAAGTTGTGGTAGCCACCAACGCTTTTGGTATGGGCATTGATAAACCCGATGTAGATTTGGTATTTCATATGCATTTGCCCGAAAGCCTTGAAAGTTACTATCAAGAAATCGGCAGAGCAGGTAGAAATGGCAAACGGGCACAAGCGACTTTAGTTTTTATTGATTCTGATATTGAAAAATTGAAGTTTATGCAATTAAGATATTTGCCTGATATAAAGTCGATTAAAACACTTTATAAACATCTGATGAGTTACTTGCAAATAGCCTATGGCGAAGGCGAAGGCGATGATTTTGATATAAATTTGAATCAATTTTGCCACAAATACAATCTAAATTTGAACCAAAGTTTTGAGGTTTTAAAACTTTTAGATCGATTGAGTGTGATAAGTCTTGATCAAAATTATCAGATCAATGCCAGATTGCAGATTTTAATTTCACACCAAAATTTATTTAATTTTTTAAGGCAAAACAAATCACTTTCAGATTTAATGACTTTAATTTTAAGAACTTATGGTGGTGTTTTTGATTTGATGACTAATATTAATTTAAATTTTTTAGCCAAGACACTTAAAGTTAATCAAAATAAAATTATAAAAGATTTAAAGACCCTTGAGTCAAGAGAAATTATCACACTTAAACTTCAAGAGCAAGATTTAAGCATAAAAATGCTTCAACCTAGAGAAGACGATCGAAGCATCAATATGCATATCAAGCATATTAAAATATATAGAAAACAAAAAATCAGACAAATTGAAGCAGTTGTCAGTTATATTCAAAACGATACAAATTGCAGACAAGTCCAGTTGTTAAAACACTTTGACGAAGAAAATCCTGAAAATTGCGGAATATGTTCTGTCTGTATAAAACAATTGGACGCAACTTCAAAACAAAAATCAAATCCATTAGATTTAGAAACCAAAGTTTTAAATATATTGGCTCAATCTTCAAAACCTTCATCTGAACTATTACAACAAATAGGTTGCAATCAAAATCAATTAGAAGTCGTGATAAAAGAATTGCTTGCACATCAAAAAATAAAAGTAGAGCCAAATAATCATTATAGTTTAAAAAAATGAGAACACTTAGAATTTTATTTATGGGAACGCCAGAATTTTCGGTGCCAATGTTAGAAGCTATTTACCAAAGTGAGCACAAGTTATCAGCTGTGGTTACAGCACCAGATAAACCCGCTGGACGAGGACGAAAGCTTAAAAAATCTGCTGTTAAAGTCTTTGCTGAAAAGCAAAATATTGAAGTTTTACAACCTACAAATTTAAAATCTGATGAATTTTTAAACCAGCTCAAAACATTGAACCCAAATCTTATTGTTGTTGTGGCTTTTAGAATGTTGCCTAAGCAAGTTTGGCAATTTCCAGAATTTGGCACCTTTAACCTACACGCTTCTTTATTGCCCAATTACAGAGGTGCTGCACCGATAAACTGGGCGATTATAAATGGCGAAACCCAAACTGGACTAACCACTTTTTTTATTGATGACAAAATTGACACAGGTCAAATTATTGATACAACAACACTGCCCATTTCAAAAACTGATAACGTAAAAGATGTTTATGAGAAAATGCTGCCCAAAGGAGTGGAATTGGTTTTAAAAACTTTAAAACAAATAGCTGAAAATAAAATCGAACTAAAACCACAAACTGAAAAAGAAAATTTAAAAACAGCACCAAAATTAAATAAAGAAAATACTAAGATAAATTGGAATCAATCTGGAAAAGAAATTTACAATTTAGTCAGAGGACTTTCACCTTATCCTATGGCGTGGTCAACTCTTGATAATATTAGCGAAAAAACTAATTGCAAAATTTCAAAGGTGAGTTTTCAAAAAGAAAAACACAATTTTCATAATGGCCATATTTCTATAAAAGATAAAAATATGCTTGTTGCAGTTAAGGATGGTTTTATAAAAATTGAAGAAATCAAGCTTTCTGGAAAACGTTTACTGAAAACTGCAGATTTATTAAATGGATATAGCATAAATGAGCTTGCTAAAATGACTTAAAACAAAATTTACGGTTGTTTTTGTTAATATTATGTTAAATTTATTAACAATTATTTATATTTATAAGCCAAAGGCTTGCGTAGATTGATATTCCATATAAATTTGTGAAGTGTTTATTGTTTAATTAAATCTTAAAAACTATTATTATGAACAAAACAAACTTAATCGATGCGATGGCTGAAGACGCTGGAGTTTCAAAAGCTGCTGCTAAAAAAGCATTAGAATCATTTTTAGACCACGTAGAAGGTGCCTTAAAAAAAGGTGACAGAGTATCTTTAGTAGGCTTTGGTTCTTGGTCAGTTTCTCGAAGAGCTGCTCGTGAAGGCAGAAACCCACAAACTGGTAAAACTATCAAAATTGCTGCTAAAAATGTAGTAAAATTTAAAGCAGGTTCTGACTTACAGAAAGCTGTAAACTAAATTTTAACGCACAACATTCTCAAGGCCTTATTTTTTTTAACAATAAGGTCTTTTTTTTTGTATAAAAATCTCTAACTTGCATAAATGATTTCAAATACAAAAATCCAAAAAGGCAATATTTTAATCGGTAAACCAAGCATGTTAGGCGACATAACGTTTAATAAAGCTGTGATACTCATCGCAGATTATAATGAAGAAGGCGTCGTTGGTTTTATGATTAATAAACCTTTAAATGAAGGTTTGCAAAATTTAGTTCACGATGTACACAAAGATTTTAAAGTGTTTGATGGCGGTCCAGTAGAAAGAGACAAATTGTTTATTATTCATTCAGTTCCTGAGCTTATTTCTGGTGGAATTAAAATCACAGAAGACATTTATTGGGGTGGTCAGCAACAAGATGTGGTAAGATTAATCAATCAAGGTGCAGTAAATAACAATCAAATCAAGTTTTTTCTTGGTTATTCTGGCTGGTCTTCAAATCAACTTCAAGATGAAATCAACAACGAGGTTTGGATATTAAAAGATGATATCACAAATCAAGAACTTATCAGCTGTTCAGACACCAGTTTTTGGAATAAAACCATAAAGTCTCTTGGTGGTGAATATTTAATTTGGTCTAATGCACCAGATAATCCAAATTATAACTAAACCAATCGGGCTTGGACATTGAGTTTACCCAACAATTCTTTAGCAACAGTATTTTCGTATTCTTTTTTACGATATTTTGATATTGGTTTAATACCTATAATTGCGTTGGTCAAAAACATTTCGTCAGCTTTTTGCAATTCAAAAGGTGAAATGCTTTCTTCCTTGAGTTCAAATTTTTCAGTTTTTTCAATTACATCAATCAATTTTTCTCTAATCACGCCTTTCAAACAGCCATCAGAAGTTGGAGGTGTTTTGATAGTATTGCCTTTTGCTAAAAATATGTTAGCATTAGTAAATTCAACAACTGATTTTTTTTCATTAAGCAGTAAACAATTGTCATAGCCATTTTCCTTAGCGTAAATGCTTCCTAAAATATTGACTAATTTATTATTGGTCTTTAAAGTTGACAACAATCCTGAATTGATAAAATGGTCTTTAAACAATTCGATTTCATAAAAATCATCATCAAGAGTAAAAAAAGGATTTTCAATAGAATCACAAGATATAAAGTAATCAATATCTCTATTTTCAGGATAATAAAGCCCACCAGTTTTTCTGCTGATATTGATTTTAACTTTAGCAGGTTGGTTATCTAAATGGTTTGATTTGATAAGATTTAATATCTCTTCTTCCAAAAATTCAGGTGAAAATTGCAAAGGAATCTGCATTCTCAATAGTCGCATAGAAGACATCAATCTAAAATAATGAGACTCCCAAAAGATGATTTTTGAATTGATCACTCTAATGGTTTCGAATAATGCATCGCCATATTGAAACCCTCTGTTGTCAAAAGGTATTTGAGCATTTTCTGGTTTAAACAGCTCGCCGTTAATGTTAATCATAAAAAAATAAGCTTATTTTGACCCCAATATTTGTTTTAAATCGGCAACCATATTTTCCCAAAGCATTTTGTTTTCATCGACTTCATCTTCTTCAGCATAATCGGTAATCATCAAGGAAACATCCTTAGTAATTTCATCAACTTGAATTCGCATTTCAAAAAAGTAAGGTGTATCTTCATCATCAACCCAGCGAAGTTTAATGCGTTCACCACTTTTTTTGGTTAGTAGTTTAGCTTGTTCTTCGCTTTCACCCCAGATAAAAGTAAAGATTTCACCGCGAGAGTTGATATTGTCAGCAAACCATTCACTGAGTCCAGAAGGTGTTGAAATATATTGGTAAAGTAAGCTGGGAGAAGCTTGTATAGGGAATTCTAATTCAAATTTTACTTTATCATTCATAATAATCAGTTTTTTAAAGAAAAGCAATATATGGATTTATTTCTAAGGGTAAAAGCAAAAGTTATAAAATTGGATTTAAAGTAATTTAAAATTATACTCCAAAAATCGGATTTAGTATCATCTAAAAAAAATAATAATTTTATATTTGCAAACTCAAAATGGCGAGGTAGTTTCCCGAATAACTCGGGACAAGCAACTTCGCTCCTCTGGCGAGGTAGCTTCCCGAATAACTCGGGACAAGCAACTTCGCTCCTCTGGCGAGGTAGCTTCCCGAATAACTCGGGACAAGCAACTTCGCTCCTCTGGCGAGGTAGCTCAGTTGGTTAGAGCGTCGGATTCATAACCCGGAGGTCGGCAGTTCGATTCTGCTCCTCGCTACAATTTTTAAGCCCTGATATGTTTGGGGTTTTCTTGTTTTTGTGAGCGTCGGATTCATATACGCCCGAG